>JBBRDK010000014.1:0-53725 GCA_038203955.1 Thermoanaerobaculia bacterium
CCCGTGTCGCGCACGGGCTTCGGCGGCTTGTACCGGCACGTCGGATAGTTCGAGCAGGAGACGTACGCGCCGAAGCGCCCGTGCCGCCGGACCAGGGGATGCTGGCAATCGGGGCAGGTCTCCCCCGTCGGCTCGTCCGGCCGCGCCTCGGCCTTGCCGCCCGCCATCACCACGTTCACGACGTTGCGGCATTTCGGATACGCCGTGCAGCCTAAGAACGCCGAGCCGGAGCGGCTCTGGCGCAGCTTCATCGGCGAGCCGCACTCCTCGCACGACGTGCTCTCGAGCTCGGTGGCGTCGACGGTGTCCTCTTCGGGATCGGGGATGTTTTCCGTGAACGTGCAGCTCGGGTACCCGCTGCAGGCGACGAAGAGGCCGTTCTTCCCCATCCGCAGCTTCAGCTTCTTTCCGCACTTCGGGCACGCCTCGGCCGTCGCCGGCACGACCGGAAACGAGAGGAGCTTCCGGGCCTCCCCCAGAGGGATGCCCGCCTTCCCGGAGACCATCTCGTCGAGAGCCCGGTCCCGATCAGCGGTGAACGTCTTGTCGAACTCCGCGAGCGCGGTCTTCCACGGAAGCGTCCCGTCCTCGACCTCGTCCAGACGCTCCTCCATCCGGGCCGTGTAGGAGGTCTCGAAGAAATCGCCGAAGTACGGAAGCAGAAGCTCGATCACGGTGCGCCCGAGCGCCGTCGGGATGAACCGCCGGTCCTTCTTACGGACGTACTCACGGTCCTCGATCTTGCGCAGGATCTCGGCGTAGGTCGAGGGGCGGCCGATGCCGTTCTCTTCCAGGAACTTGACGAGCGACGCCTCGTTGAAGCGCGGCGGCGGCTGCGTCGACTTCTTCTCCGGGATCACGGCGACGGGCTTCAGCGTCTCGCCCTCGCTCAGAGGCGGAAGGCGGGAGCCCTCCTTCTCCTTGTCCTTCTCGGGCTTGTCGCTTTCTTCCTCCTCCTCGGCGGCGACGCCGTAGGCGGCCAGCCATCCCGGAGACTCCAGGGTCGACCCCGACGCGCGGTAGACGGCCCTCCCGGCCGTGATGTCCGCGGAGGTCGTGTCGTAGACCGCGGGGTTCATCTGCGAAGCGACGAACCGTTCCCAGATGAGGCGGTACACCTTCGACTCGTCGGGCGCGAGGAAATTGGCGATCTTCTCCGGCGGGAGGTCGAGGTACGTCGGCCGGATGGCCTCGTGCGCGTCCTGGGTATCTCGGCGGCTCTTGAAGTACCGCGCCGCCTCGGGGAGAGTCTCGGCGCCGTAGCGCTCGCGGATGTGCTCGCGGACTCCGGTGAGCGCGTCGTTGGACACGCGCGTCGAGTCGGTGCGCATGTATGTGATCAGCCCGACCGTTCCGCGGCCCGGGATCGCCCGGCCCTCGTAAAGCCTCTGGGCGACCTGCATCGTGCGGCGGACGGCGAACCCGAGCCGGCGCGCGGCCGCCTGCTGGAGCTGCGAGGTGATGAACGGAGGAGCCGGGTTCTTGCGCCTCTCGGCGCTTTCGACCTTCGCGACCGTCCACACGGCGTTGGCGGCGGCCACGTTTTCGCGGACGCGCGTCGCGGCGGCCTCGGACTCCAGTCGCGGGTCCGTTCCGTCGAACTTGAGCTTCGTGCCTTCGAACGAAACGAGACGCGCCGGGAAGACCGGCGGCGCCTTTCCCTCGAGCTCCGCGTCGACGGTCCAGTACTCCACCGGCCGGAACGTCTCGATGGCCTGCTCGCGCTCGCAGATGATCCGCAGGGCGACCGTCTGGACGCGTCCCGCGGAGAGTCCGCGCCAGATCTTCTTCCAGAGGAGGTCCGAGACTTCGTATCCGACGAGCCGGTCGATGATGCGGCGCGCCTGCTGGGCATCCACCTTGCGCGTGTCGATTTCACCGGCGTCGTCCATCGCCTGGAGAACGGCCTTCTTGGTGATCTCGTTGAACCGGACCCGCTTGAAGAACGTGTCCTTGCCCCCGACGCCCTTGCCGGCGCCTTTCAGGGACTCGTACAGGTGCCAGGAGATCGCCTCCCCTTCCCGGTCCGGGTCCGCGGCCAGGTACACGGCGTCGGAGGTCCGCGCCGCCTTCTTCAAGTCCGACAGGGTCTTTTCCTTGCCCGCCAGCACTTCGTACGTGGGCTCATATTCGTGGGTGCGATCCACCCCGAGCCCCTTCTTGGGGAGGTCGCGGACGTGTCCGTAGGAAGCCAGGACGCGGAAGTCCTTGCCGAGAAATTTTTCGAGAGTCTTGGCCTTGGCGGGCGACTCGACGATGACGAGAGATCGGGTCATAAAGGGGGTGGAAGCTGGCATATCCACGCGGAAAGCGCAAACAGCCCGTTTCTCTGACCGTCATAACAGGTCGGTATTCCGGCCTCGTAAACCGCTGATAGGGAAGGGATGCGAGGATCCCGCCGGCCGGCTCCCGACGAGCGGCGGCCGCGCCCCGGCCCCCCGCCGCATTCCGGTCCTTTACGCAACCGGCCCCTCCGACAGAGCGTAACGGCCGCCCCCCGCATTTCGCGCGAGACCGGCGGCCTCGAGCTCGAAGAGGGCGGCCAGGACGCTCGCTGCGGGCAGATCTGCCTGGTCGCCGAGCTCATCGGGCGTCGAACCGCCGTCCGAGGCCAGGGCGCGCAGCAGGGCCCTGGCCTCCGGGGAGAGATCCAGGGCCGGGCCCGCGGCGGCGACGCGCGGCCTCGGCGGCCCTCCGATGGCCGGGAAAAGCTCGGACAGGACGTCCTCGGCTCCCCGGCAGAGGATGGCCCCGTCGCGCAGGAGCTCGTGAGTGCCGACCGACGTCTCGGAAAAAACGCTGCCCGGGACGGCGAAGACGTCCCGCCCGAAGTCGGCGGCCAGGCGGGCCGTGATCAAGGAACCGCTCCGGCGCGAGGCCTCGACGACGACGACCCCGGAGGAGAGCCCCGCGATGATGCGATTCCGAATGGGGAAGTTGGCGGCGCGAGGCTCCTCCCCCGGCGGGTGCTCCGAAAGGATCAGCTGCGCCTGGCGGAGGGAGTCCTTCAGGCGCGAGTTCTCCCGCGGGTAGTCGACGTCGAGCCCGCAGCCGAGCACGGCGATGGTCCCCCCGGGCCCCTCCCGCGCGGCGGCGTGAGACTCGGCGTCGACGCCCCGCGCGAATCCGGAGATCACGCACACGCCCGCTAAGGAAAGGTCGCGGGAGAGACGGCCAGCGACTTCCCGGCCGTAGCGCGTCGCCCCCCGCGAGCCGACGACCGCGACGGCGGGCAGAGAGAGTCGGGCCACGTTCCCCAACGCGAAGAGAAGAAACGGAGGGTCGGGGATCTCGGCCAGGGCCCGCGGATAGGCCTCGTCAAACGCGGTGACGATCGCAATCCCGGATCCTTCCAGCCCGGCGGCCCAGCGTTCGGCCTCGCGGTCGTCGGTCGAGCGGAGCAGCGCGCGAGCGCGTTCCGAGGACTTCAGTCCCTCCGCGAGCTCCCCCTCGGACGCAGCGAGGGTGGCGGCAATTCCCCCGAGGGCCCGGACGACGGGCCACACCCGACGGGGAGTCAGGACCCGCGACCGCGCCCAGGAGAAGGCGAGCCGCCGCAGAAGCGCCGAGGAAAGTGGTCTGTCCAGAAGCCGCCTTAATCCTTTCTTGAGGGTCGCTCGTCCGCGGGCGAGCGCCGGAAAGGTCCAGTCTGCGCTCTCACCGGGGTGTTCTCTTCCGGATTGTCACGAGCGGCGCGCGAGAACGGTAAACGGCAGGGAACAAAAACGCCCGGGGAGGCTTTCCTATAATAGCCGCCGGCGATCGGAGAAAACGTGACGCGACCTAACGCATCCCTGCTGTTGCTCTCGGGCGTTCTGGCATCGGCGATCGGCTGTGCAGGGTATTCGCGGACGGACAAAGCCGCGTCGCAGCTCGCCTTCGGGACGGAGGTCGCGCGCAAGGGGCTCTGGCGGGAAGCCTCCTTCCGGTTCGAGCAGGCGATTGCCCGCGAGCCGAACAACGCGCGGGCCCACAACAACCTCGCCGTGGCCCTCGAGGCGAGTGGCGAATACGCGCGCGCGCTCGGCGAGTACAAGCGCGCGCTCGAGCTCGATCCCAAGGACACGTACATCCGCCGCAACTACGCGCGGTTCGCCGAGTTCTACACCTCCTACACGCGGACGACCGGAAAGGCCGCCAGTGGCTCGTAAGATTTCCCTGCGGTCCGCCGCCGCGCTCGCTCTCGCCTTACTGATCCCTCTCTCCTCCGCGAATCCCGTCTTCGCCGGCGTCTCCCAGGTCCGGCTGAAGCTCCCTTTGAAGCCCCGGCTCCCGCTGCGGGGCAACGAGAAGATCGCGCTCGCCCCCTTTCTCCTCGTGCAGGACGCCGAGCGCTCCAAGGACAAGCGGCTCCAGAACGTGGACCTTCAGGGCGAGTTCCACCGGTTCTTGAAGAAGCAGATCGACAAGAAGACCAAGCTCGAGGTGATCGAGACGCCGCCCGAGATGAAGCTCCCGACGCAGAACCTCGCGGAGCTCGGGCGCGCCGCGGAATTCTGGCGCTCGGTCGGAACCGCGACGGGGGCCGAGATCGTGGTCTCCGGAAGCCTCGAGTTCCGCGTCGAGGACCGATCGGGCTACAAGACCGAGGAATACAACTCGCCGATCAACGGCCAGACCTATTACCGCCAGGTCTACGTCGAGCAGACCGGCTTCGTGTTCGACATCGTGTTCGTGGTCTTCGACGGCCGCACGGGAGAAAAGATCCTGCAGGATGAGTTCAAGGACTTCCGCCAGACGGGAGGCCGCCGGGCCGACGAGCTCCAGGGCCTCTTCGAAAACCTCTTCTCGCTCGAGAACCAGATCCTGAACCTTTTCGTCGCCCGGGAGCGCGAAGCGGACCGGTACATCTTCACCGACTGACGTTGCCGACGGGAGCCCTCGCATGAAGAAATCTCTGCTGATCGTGTCCCTTCTGCTCTGCGCCGCGTCGGCGGCGCTCGCCCAGGAGGGGTTCGGCGAGAACAAGATCGCCTACGACAAGTTCGACTGGAAGACGTACCGCTCGACCCACTTCACGATCTACTTCTACGAGCGCGAGCGGAGTTCGCTCCAGAAAGTGGCGTCGTATGCGGAGAGCTCCTACGACGACATCTCCCGCCAGCTGAACTTCCAGATCCCCAAGCCGATCAACCTGATCTTCTATGCGACGCACTCCGATTTCGAGCAGACGAATACGCTTCTGAACTTCATCCCGGAAGGCGTCGGCGCCTTCGCGCTCCCCTCCCGCAACCGGATGGTGCTGCCGGTCGACCTTCCGGAGGAAAAGCTCCAGCAGCTGATCGCCCACGAGCTGACGCACGTCTTCCAGTTCGAGATTCTGTTCGGCGGCAACTACCTCCGCGCCGCCACGACCAACGCCCCGCAGTGGCTGACCGAGGGAATGGCCTCCTACTTCGGCAACGACGAAGACAACAAGGACCGCATGGTGCTGCGGGACGCCGTCCTCGCCGACCAGGTCCCGGAAGTCACCAAACGCGGGATCGGAGGCTTCTTCGCGTACCGCTTCGGCCACGCCGTCTTCGACTTCATGGCGGCCGAGTGGGGCAAGGATTCCGTCCGCGAGTTCGTCTACGAATTCCGCAACCAGATCGGCCCGTCGATCGAGAAGGCCGTCAAACGGCAGTTCAACATCACGGGAGAAGACTTCGACATCAAGTTCCGCCGCTATCTGCGGCAGCGGTACTTGAAGATCCTCGCCGAGAAGGGGGAGCCGATCGACTTCGGCGAAAAGTTCAAGGTCGTCGACTCTCCGTCCGCCGAGACGTCGCCGCGCGCCTACCCGTCCGGCGACTTCATCGTCGCGCTCTCCACCTACAAGGAGGACGCGGACGTCATCGTGCTGTCGACCCGCGATCGGAAGATCTACAAGAACCTCACGAGGGGGTACACGACCCAGTACGAGTACCTCGTGTCGCAGTGGGTGACGACGGGCCCGCAGAGCGGACCGGACGTCGGCGTGTCCCCCGACGGAAACACGGTAGCGGTTTTCGCCCGTCGCGAACGGGGGCGCGACCTGCTCCTCTTGAACGCTCTCACCGGCGGGATCCGCGAGCGCGTCGAGATGCCCGACCTGGATCAGCAGTTGAATCCTTCGTTCTCATCCGACGGCAACCTCGTGGTCTTCCGGGGGCTGCGCGGCGGCCGCTCCGACATCTTTTCCTACGATCTCAACTCCCGCGCGCTGACCAACCTGACCGACGACGATGCCTGGGACTTCTCACCTGTGTTCTCGCAGGACGGCCGCTGGATCTACTACTCGTCGATCCGCGGGACCAAGTCGAAGATCTTCCGGTTCCATCCGGAGTCCCCCGACTCCCGGGAACAGATCACCTACGGCGAGTGGAACGACGAGGATCCCTCGCTCTCCCCCGACGGAAAGAGGCTCTTCTTCGCCTCCGACCGCGACGCGGGCATTTACAACATCTACTCGATCAACCTCGAGAGCGGCGAAACGCTCATGCACACCAACGTGGTGGCGGGCGTCTTCTCCCCCACGGTCTTCGTCGGCAAGGACAACACGGAAAAGCTCGTTTTCTCGGCGTATTACAAGCGGCGCTTCACCCTGTACATCGCGGATTCGAAGAAGCCGTTCAAGCGGTTGAACGAGCTCGCGCCGATCGCCTCCCCCGTCGGGCCCGGCGGCGTGACGCCTTTCCAGCCCGCGATCGAGGTCGCGGTCGACCCCGAGAAGGTTACTCCGAAGATCTCCCGTAAGCTTCAGCTCGAAGACGCGCAGGTCAACGCCGGGGTCAACACCGACCAGACGTTCGTCTCGAACACCGTCCTCATCTTCGGAGACAACCTCGGCGACCGGCGGCTGTACGCAGTCTTTCAGTCGCTCTCTTCATTCACGAATTTCAATTTCACGTATCTCGATCTGTCGCACCGGCTCCAGAAGGGCATCCAGCTCTTCGACGACCGCACGTACTTCCTTGCCGTCGACCAGCGTTTCGGCCAGACTCGTCTCGTGCGCGACCGGCGCGCCTATCGCGTGACAGGAGGGTTGGGCCTCGTTCAGTACCCGATCTCCCGCTATCACCGGCTGGAAGGGCAGCTCGGATACATCTCGCGGTCTTACGACTTTCCCTTCGCCATCAGGAACATCGACGGGAGTCAGACGTTCCTCGTGAGCGCCCGGACCGACAACTATCCTCAAGCGGGAGTCGCGTTCGTCGGCGACACCGTGCTGTACCGCGAATGGGGCCCGCTGTCCGGCCGGCGTTACCGGTTCGGGTACACGTGGGCTCCGGACTTGAAGCGCAACTCTAACACGATCGATCTCAATGGCGCTCCCGTATCGAACGGGTCGACTCTGACGGCCGACGTGACGGTCGACCTGCGGCACTACTTCAAGATCACGGAACGGTCGCTCATCGCCGTGCGCCTCTTCGGCGCCCGATCGACGGGCAATTTTCCGAACGTCTACTATTTCGGCGGGCTCGATACCCTGCGAGGCCTCGACTTCCGCGAGCAGATCGGAAACACGATCGGCTACGCGAACTTCGAGTACCGCTTCCCGTTGATCGACTTGCTCGCCTTCCCGTTCGGCGGGTTCGGAAACATCCGCGGCCGCTTCTTCGTCGACATCGGCGGCGCGGCTCTCAAGGACCAGAAGTTCCGATTCTGGGACGCGAGCAACCACCAGTTGATCGACGGCAGGGCCTCCTACGGATACGGCGTCCAGTTCTCGTTCCTGGGGCTGCTGCTGCACTGGGACTTCGCCCACCTGACCGATTTCCGCAAGACCTACTCGGGCTTGAAGACGTCGTTCTACATCGGCACGGAGTTCTAGGGAGGTCGAGAGTGATGCGTTGAGAGTTCAGAGTCCCTGGGCTGGGGGGGATTGACGGACCTCATCCCAACTCTCGACTCTCAACTCTCAACTGCCTTCGGGCTATCATTCGCTCAACGTGTCATCGGGAACGTCGTTGGCGGTGCGGGCCCTCGGCCCATACGGGGGCTCTGCACCCGGATACCGGCTCACCACTTTCTTGATCGACGGAGAGTCCGCCTTGGACGCGGGCTGTCTGACGGATGCGCTCCCGCTGCCCGCACAGCGCCGGGTGCGGCGGGTTTTCTTGACCCACGCGCATTTCGATCACATGGCGTCGCTTCCCATGCTCATGGAGAACCTCTACGGACAAGGGCCCGGGCTCGACATCCTCGCGCCGGAGCCGGTCCTCTCGACTCTGGGACGCGACATATTGAACGGGAGGATCTGGCCGGATTTCCGCCGGCTCCCCTCCCGCGAGAAGCCGAGCGTGCGGCTGCGCGTTCTCGCGGAAGGCCGCCCCTACCGCGCGGGCGCGGTCTCCTTCACGCCGTTCTCCGTGAGTCATGTCGTTCCCGCGTACGGCTACATCGTCTCGAAGCCGGGCCGCTCCGTTCTCTTTTCGGGAGACACGGAGCAGACCGACCGGCTGTGGGAGGCGGCCCGCCGGGCGAGAAACCTGAAAGCGATCTTTCTCGAGGTCTCCTTCTCCGACACGCAGCTCGCGATCGCGCGCGTCTCGCGGCACATGACCCCGTCGATGGTCCGCGAGGAGGTGGCGAAGGCGCCGCCTCGAGTCCCGATCTTCCTGTACCACATGAAACCGCCCTCGCTCACGCGGATCCGCCGGGAGATCGAGGCGGTCCGCGAGCCGCGCCTGCGGCTTCTCGAATCGGAGCGCGGATTCCGATTCTAGAATCAGTTTTCAGTTTTCAGTTCTCGGTTCTCAGTTCTGAGTCGGTCCCGCACCCGAGAGCTCTTAACTGATCACTGACAACTGATCACTGACAACTGATCACTGACAATTGTCAGAGCCTCCTCGACCACGCCAACAGGTCGAGCGCGAGGGTCCCCGCGAGCCTCCCCCGCAGCGAGTCGTTTCTCAGCAGATCCGGCCGCGGACCGCTCAGGACTGAGCGGCGGATGAGCCAGACGCGGCCGAGCCTCTCCTCGACGTCCCAGGAGGAGCGCTGGGCGCCGCGGCGGACGGAAAGACTCCGCGCGGCGTCGTCGGCCGAAACACTTTCCTCGAGCGGGTCCGCGGCGGGGGCCGGTCTGTCCGGCTCGGACGGCAGGGAAAGCCGGGCCGTCCAGGATCCCGGCCCGGTCGCCTCGCACGCCACGCCCGCGACTCCATCGTGAAGCCGCGCGTATCCCTCGGGCGAAGCGATCGCGTGAAACGCCGCGTCCGCCGTGGCGGGAGCTTCGAGGAAGACCTCGATCCGCGCGTCCGGATTCTCGGGTTCCGGGTCGCCCGCGCGGGCGAAGGCCTCCTCGAGCACGGCGGCGTCGACGCCGAAGAGCTCGGAGACGGCCGCCGACCGGGGGGCGGGAAGCGGGATTCGGGTGCGCGAGTGCAGATCATCGACGCGGGCCTCCCCGCGCGCGAAGGAGACGGCGCGATTCTCGAGCGACCTGCGGAGGACGACCTCTCTCAAGAACTTCGACTCCGGCCGGAAGGTGCGCTCCCAGCGGGCGGCGAACTCCTGTTCCGGGACCTCCGCATCGAAGAGCTCCAGCGAGCGAGGGCCCTCCGGAACGCCTCCCTCGAGCTCCACCGACCAGCCCCTCGGCGTCGCCGACACGGCGACGGTCGCGACGGACGTCTCGGTGCGGCCCTCCCGCCGGGGCACAAGGGCGGGAAGGGGAAATCCCACGTCGCAGATCCAGTCTTCTCGTCCGACGGAGACCACCAGGCCCGCGTGATCGAAGTCCGCGAGGACGCTTCCTAAGACGCGACGCGTCTGGAAGCCCAGGGCGGAGATCAGCGCGTCGAAGGCGGCCACGCGCGCGAAGCACGTCCCGCCGGTGCCGGATTCCAACCGTTCCTGCCAGAAGACGTCGGGCCGGCGCGGCTTGCTCGCCCGATCGAGGACGCGGTGATCGCGCACGATCTTGGAAGCGGATTCGAACGGCACGCGCTCGTTGAATCGCAGGAAGAGCCGATGGAGATATCCCACGCCGGCGCTCGCCCGGGAAACCTCGAGGTCCTCGAGGATGTCGTCGACGGGAACGGTCAGCGTTTCGATGTGAGCTTCTCGACGAGCGCCGCGATTTTCCCGCGAGCCTCCTCGCCGAACCAGAAGTCGAGGAACGGGTCGGCGCCGGCTGCGGCGTCGAACCGCGCGAGGGCATTCGCCCGGGAGCGGCGCTTGATTTCCGCGTAGGCGGCGCGGGGCCGCGCGCCGAGCGCGGCCGCCCGTTCCGCCGCCCGGTCGGAGAGATCCCCTGCCGGAACGATCGCGTCGACGAGTCCGATGGCTTCTGCGTTCTCGAAGGAGATGTGTTCGCCTCCGGCGCCAAGCCGCTCCGCACCGCGGTCGCCGAGAACGTAACGGAAGACTTCGAAGAGCGCGGCCGGAATCGGGACGGCGAGAGCGACCTCGGAAAGCCCGAGGCGTCCCTCCCCCGCCGCCGCCAGACGCTCGTCGGCCGCGGCGGCGAGAATGAGACCCCCCGCGATCGCGTGGCCGTTCATGGCGGCAATAAAAGGCCCCTCGTAGGCGAAGACCTCGCGCACCAGGCTCGTGTAGAGACTCAGAAAGTCCGCCATGGCCCGCCGGTCGCGGCCGATTAAGAGCGGGAGGTCCCAGCCGCCCGAGAAGATCCTCTGGGACGATGCCAGGACGACGGGGGCGCCGGCCGCGCGTCGCAGCGCCTGGCGGCAATCCTCGATCAGCTCGGGCGAGATCGCGTTGGCGCGGGGCCGATCGAGCGTCAGGACCTGGACGCCCGAGGAGAGCACGGCCGTACTGACGAGGCTCAGCGGGCGCTCCTGCGGTTCATCGCTTCATCGGTTCGCGCTTCCCCGCTTCATCGCTCATCGGAGGACTTCCGCCGGAGACTCCGCCGACACGCTCTGGAAGGCGAGGCGATGGACGCGCTCGTCGGCCGTCAGCTCCGGGTGAAAGGTCGCGGCGACGACGTTGCCCTGCCGGACCAGAACCGGCTCGCCTTCGCGGGTCGCGAGCACGTCCACACGGGGCCCGACAGCCCGGATCCGCGGAGCGCGGATGAACACGGCGGGAATTGGTCCGCCGAGAGACGGCGCATCGACGGCGCCGATGAAGGAATCGGCCTGCCGCCCATACCCGTTGCGCTCGATGGAAACGTCGAGCAGCCCCAGGGCCTTCTGCGCCGGGTTCGTGACTTCGCGCGCGAGGACGATCGCCCCCGCGCAGGTGCCGAGCATGGGCCGGCCGCTCGCCGCGAACCGCGCAAGCGCTCCTTCCCAGGGCGCGAGCTCGAAGAACTTCCAGAGCGTGGTCGACTCGCCGCCGGGGATGATGACGCCCGCCGCGTCCTCGATCTCGGATGGCTTGCGGGCCTCGAACGACGCTATGCCCATGCGGGCCAGCGCCTGCCGGTGGGCCTCGAAGTCGCCCTGGAGCGCGAGGACGGCCACGGAAGCCGGGAACCCGGAAACGGGAATCGGAAATCGATGGGTTTCGCCGGGCCGTCCGGTTTTCCCCGAGTCACGTGGCATCGTCCGATCCTCCCGGTCGCGTCACGACCTTTTCAATCCCCGCCTTTTCGTTTCCCGTTTCCCGATTCCCGGCCCCGGTTCCCTCACCATCCCCGCGTCTGGAGCTGCGCTTCCTCGGGCAGGCTTGCCGCGTCGATTCCCTTCATCCCGGCGCCGAGAGACTCTTCGGCTTCGACGAGAGCGTCGGCGTCCCGCCAGTGCGTGGCCGCCTTGACGATGGCGCGGGCGCGCGCCTCCGGGTCGTCGGACTTGAAGATCCCCGAGCCCACGAAGATCGCCTCGGCGCCGAGCGACATGCAGAGTGCGGCATCCGCCGGCGTGGCGATGCCGCCGGCCGCGAAGTTGGGGACCGGCAGCTTGCCCGTCTCCGCGACGGCGACGACGAGCTCGTAGGGCGCCCCGAGACGCTTGGCCTCGCGCATCCGCTCGTCGCGGCCCATCAGGGTCAGATTGCGGATCTCGCGGCCGATCTCGCGCAGGTGCCTGACGGCGTGGACCACGTCGCCGGTGCCCGCCTCCCCTTTCGTCCGGATCATGGCCGCGCCTTCGCCGATGCGCCGCAGCGCTTCGCCGAGATTGCGGCAGCCGCAGACGAAAGGAATCCGGAAATCGTGCTTGTAGACGTGGTTTTCCTCATCGGCGGGCGTCAGGACTTCGGACTCGTCGATGAAGTCGACCTTCAAGGCCTCCAGGATCCGCGCCTCCGCGCTGTGGCCGATGCGGCATTTCGCCATGACGGGGATCGAGACGGCGGCCTGGATCTCGCGGATCTTGGAGACCGGGGACATGCGCGCGACTCCCCCGTCCCGGCGGATGTCCGCCGGAACGCGTTCGAGCGCCATGACCGCCGCCGCGCCGGCCGCTTCGGCGATTTTTGCCTGCTCCGCGTTGACGACGTCCATGATCACGCCGCCCTTCAACATCTCCGCGAGCCCGACCTTGACGCGATAGCTGTCTTCCTGGTTCATGCCGTCTCCTCGTTCGATGACGTTGCGATTCTCGATTTGCGATGGCGGTCAGACGACGGGGGCGGAATGCGCCGCGCGGCCTCGCACGGACTGGACCGCCTCCGCGAGCAGAGCGATGCCCCGGTCGATGTCCCGTTTGTCGACCCGGGAGATCGAGAGCCGGATGTTGGGCCGGTCCTCTCCGCGGGGATCGAAGTCCGCGCCGGGCGCCACGCCCACGCCGCGCGCGGCGGCGGCCTCGGCGACGGCGCGGCCCGACATCCCCGCCGGCAGGTGAAGCCAGAAGAGCGCCGATCCGATCTCTCCGCCCCACCACGCGAGATCCGGCAGGTGGGAACGCAGCGCCCGGACGCCGGCGATCCGCCGGGTCTCGACCTCCAGACGCCGGCGGCGCCGGGCGAGCCGGTCGGCGCCCGCGCGCAGGAAATCCGCGACGGCCGCCTGGATCGGGAGAGGGGTCTGGAAGTCCGCCGTCTTCTTGACGCGCGCCAGCCGCTCGATGATGGCGGACGGGCCCGCGATCCATCCCAGCCTCAGCCCGGGCACGAGGTCTTTCGACAGCGTCCCGAGCCAGACAACCCGCTCGGGCGCGCGCGCGGCCAGCGGGACCTCGCCCGACTCCGGCTCCTCGTATCCGTCCTCGATGATCAGGGCTCCGGCCGCGGCCGCGCCGTCCAGCAGGGCGTCCCGCGCGGCGGCCCGCATGGTCACGCCGGTCGGGTTCTGCCGTTCGGGCATCACGTAAACGAGCTTGGCGCGACGGCCGAAAAGGGGAGAGGCGTCGAGACCCTCGGGCCCGACGGGAAGGGAAATCGTCTCGACGCCGGAGAAGCGCGCCAGCGCGATCGCGCCCGAGTAGCTGGGGGATTCCATCGCGATCGCTTCGCCGGGGTCGGTGAACGTCCGGAACAGGAGGTCCAAGCCCTGCTGGGCTCCGCTCGTGACCAGGATCTCATCGGCGCTTCGCGAGATCCCGGACTCCGAAAGCCGCGCCGAGATCTCGGTCCTCAGCTCCAGGAGGCCGAGCGGGGGAGCGTACTGCCAGAGATCGCGCCGCCGGCTCCAGGCCGCGGCGAGAGTCGTTGTGAACTCCTCGAGCGGGAAGAACCGCTCATCGGGGGTCAGCCGGGAAAAGTCCGCCACGGCGTGATCCGAGTCAGGGCGCGCCGGCTCCGAAGCGATCGCGGCCGCGCGCCGGGAGAGCAGGGCCGTCGCGTCGAAGACCGCGGACGACGCCTTCCCGACGACGATCGTCCCGCTGCCCACGCGGCCCTCGACGAGTCCGCTCTGCGCCAGGCGCCGGTACGCCGACTGCACGGTGCCGCGATTGATCGAGAGCGCGTCGGCAATGTCCCGCGTCGTCGGGAGCCGGTCGCCGGGCCCGAGAGCGCCGGTCGCGATGCGCGCCTCGATCGCCGCGGCGAGCTGATCCCCGATCGGCTCCCGCAAAGCTCGGTCGATGACGACGGAATTGGCCCAATCCAATTGGCTTGCCACAAGGCCAAATTGTATCAGGCCGTGAACTCTCGCCGCAAGTCTTCTGAAATCACCTGTTTTGTAACCTGTTCATAAGTAGCAGTTTATCTTGCGAACATTGTTGTGACCCCTGCCGGGATCAGCTCCGCCTGGTAGAAAGGGAAACGGCTCCGCGCGATCAATCCCACGGCGAAGCGCGCCGCCTACCTTGCGGGCCCCCTCACCCCCAACGCTCTCCCGGAGCGCGGGGACGCCGTACGCAGACGTTTGCTCTGACTCGCCTTCCAGATAAGTACTGCCCCTCACCCCGGCCCTCTCCTCCGGCGCGCGGGGAGAGGGAGCAGAGCTGCGCTTGCGGCGAGACGGTGGCTACGCTCGCAGCGTGAGAAGTCTCCCGACCGAAGGGAGGGAGGAGGCTCACGCTGCGGGAGCCGGAGCTCACGCAGGGACGAGGTGAGCGGTCGAGGCCGCATCCGGCCGAGCCGCCCACCGGTGCCTTCGCCGCAGCAAAGGCACGTCCCGGAGTGAGCGCAGGCGACGGTTACGCTCCACGCTTCCGAAGCTCCTCTTCGAGGCTCCTCGCGAACTGATACTCCTGGTCTCTCAAATCGACGTTCTTGCGTTTGGCGAGCTGGGCGGAGACCTTCTCCTCGATCTGCTCGAGCTCCTTGTACGTCTCCGTCAGCACGCGCACTACGGCCCGCCGGACGGTCTCGTCGTCGCTCCTCTGGATCAGGTTCATGTTCTCTTTGAGCTTCCGGGCGATGACGCGAGAGAGGTACAGAATCCGGTCCGCGGTGACCTTCACGGCTCCTCCCTTCGCCCGGCCAGCAGCTCCTCGGTCAGAGGGTGCCGGTAGAGCTGCTCGAGCACGACGACCGGGACCGTGGCGACGTCGGCGCCCATCAGCGCTGCGTCGAGAACGTGGACGGCGTTGCGGACGTCCGAGACCAGGATCTGGCTCTGGAAACCGTAATTGTCGTAGATCCGGATGATCTGCTCGACCAAGTCCATCCCGATCGATCCCATGGCGTCCAGAGGGCCGACCGCCGGAGCGACATAGCTGACGTTGGCCTTGGCCGCGAGAAGGGCCTGGGAGGCCGAGTAACAGCCGGAGGCGCAGATCGCGACCTGGTCCTCCGCGAGCAGCCGGGCGACCCGCATGCCCGCCGGCTCGATCGGGAGCCGGATGACGACGTCTTTGCCGAGCTTGGCGAGCTCCCGCGCCTCCTTGTACATGCCCTTCTGGTCGGCGGATCCGGGCTCGACGCAGATGGGACCGTCCGTTAACGCGGACAGCTCCCGGACGACGCGCCGGTAGTCGAGGCCCCCGGCCGTGGTCGCCTCGAGGGAGAGCCAGACCCCGTCTAACAGGCCCCAGTCGCGGACTTTTTTCGCGTCGTCGACACTCGCGCCGTCCAGGAAAAATCGCATGCGGCGCGGGATTCTATCGTGGGGGGAAGGTTAAGCGTTAAGCGGAATACGGGTGGAAAGGCCTCGAGGCTCCGCCGGCCGCCCGAGATGAAGGCCCAGGCATGCAACCGGGAGCTGACGGCTGAGATCTGACAGCTGAGAGCTAGTCTTCCTCGTCCTCCTCGTCGCCTAAGAACGAGGCCTCGGACTTCTTCGTCTTGCCCGACGCGGGGCCGCCCGCCTCCGGCAGGAGGGCTGGCTGCCCTTCGTCGTCGATCTCCTCGGGCTCGGCGAGCTTGGCCACCGCGACGACGCAGTCCCCTTCGTCCAGGTTGATCAGGCGCACGCCCTGCGCGGCGCGGCCCGTCTCCCGGATGTCCTTGACCTTGATGCGGATCAGCATGCCGCTCTGGGTGATCAGGAGGAGCTGGTCCGCGTCGGATACGGATTTGATCCCGCTGACGGGGCCGTTCTTCTCGGTGACCTTGATGTTGATGACGCCCGAGCCCCCGCGGCCCTGGAACCGGTACTCCGAGGCCTCTGATCGCTTGCCGTAGCCCTTCTCGGTCACCGTGAGCAGGTGCCCGCTCTCATCCACGATGTCCATCTCGACGACGTAATCTTCCTTGCGGAGCGAGACGCCGTAGACGCCCGTGGTGTCGCGGCCCATCGGGCGCACGTCCTTCTCGGAGAACCGGATTCCCTGCCCGAACCGGGTGCCGATGAAGATCTGACGCGTGCCGTCGGTGATGCGCACCGAGAGCAGCTCGTCGCCATCCTCGATGTTGATCGCGATGATGCCGCCCGATCGGACGTTCGAGTACGCCGAGAGGGGAGTCTTCTTGATCAGGCCCAGCTTGGTCGCGAAGACCAGGAACCGGTCCTCGGGAAAGTCCTTCGTGCTCGCCAGCGCGACGACGCGCTCGTTGGGCTCGAGATTCAGGAGGTTCACGATCGCCTTGCCGCGGGTGGCCGGGCCGAGCGACGGCAGGTCGTACACCTTGATCCAATGGAGGCGCCCGCGGTTGGTGAACGCCAGGATGAAGGCGTGAGTCGATGCGACGAACAGGTGCTCGACGACATCCTCTTCCTTGGTGGTCGCGCCGATGCGGCCCTTGCCGCCCCGACGCTGGGCCCGGTAGAGCGAAAGGGGCGAGCGCTTGATGTAGCCGCCGCGGGACACGGTGATCACCATGTCCTCCTCGACGATCAGGTCCTCGATGTTGATGTCGGACGCTTCCGCGACGATCTGGGTCCGGCGCTCGTCGCCGAACTGCTTCTTCACCTCGGTCAGCTCGCCGACGATGATGTCGAGCACGAGTTTTTCGGAACCCAGGATCTCGCGCAGCCGGTGGATCAGCGCGAGCACTTCCTTGAATTCGGCGACGATCTTCTCGCGCTCGAGTCCCGTCAGGCGCTGGAGGCGCATGTCGAGGATCGCCTGCGCCTGGAGCTCGTCCAGGCGGATGACGTCCGCGCCCTTCTTCGAGGAGGGCGCCGCGGAGTCGCCGAGAGGCTCCCCGATGAACTTCTCGAGGCCTGCGCGCGTCATCGACACCTCCGCCACCAAACGCTCCTTCGCCTCTTTCGGGTCCTTCGATCCGCGAATGATCGCGATCACCTTCTCGATGTTCGCGAGCGCGAGGGCGAGCCCGCGCAGGAGGTGCGCCCGCTCCTCGGCCTTCTTCAGGTCGAACTGCGTGCGGCGGATGACGACGGTCTTGCGGTGGTCGATGAAATGCCGCAGGAGGTCGACCAGCGGAAGGACGCGAGGCTGGTTTTCTACGATCGCCAGGAAAATGATCCCGAACGTCGACTGCATCGGCGTCATCGAATACAGCTGGTTCAGGATCACCTGGGCGTTCTCGCCGCGCTTGAGTTCCACGACGACCCGGATCCCGTCGCGGTCGGACTCGTCGCGGAGGTCCGAGATCCCGTCGATCTTCTTGTCGTTGACGAGCTCCGCGATCCGCTCGACGAGCTTGGCCTTGTTGACCTGGTACGGGAGCTCCGTCAGCACGATCGACTCCTTGTCGCCCCGCGCCGTCTTTTCGATGAGCGCCTTGGCGCGCACCTGCACGATCCCGCGCCCGGTCGTGTAGGCGTCCCGGATCCCGCTGGAGCCGTGGATGAACGCGGCGGTGGGGAAGTCCGGCCCCTGGATTTTCTTCATGAGCTGCCCGACCGTGGCATCGGGCTTTTTGATCAGCTCGATGGTCGCGTCGACGACCTCGCCCAGGTTGTGGGGCGGAATGTTGGTCGCCATCCCGACGGCAATCCCGGAGGAGCCGTTGACGAGCAGGTTCGGGAACTTGGCCGGAAAGACAGTTGGCTCGACGAGAGAACCGTCGTAGTTAGGCGTCCAGTCGACCGTCTCCTTCTCGATGTCGTCGCCGATCAGCTCCGCGGCGAGCCGGGTGAGCCGGACTTCCGTGTAGCGCATCGCCGCCGCGTTGTCGCCGTCGACCGAGCCGAAGTTGCCCTGCCCGTCGACGAGCGGATAGCGCATCGAAAAGTCCTGCGCCATCCGGACGATCGAGTCGTAGACCGAGCTCTCTCCGTGCGGGTGATATTTCCCGAGCACGTCTCCGACGATGCGCGCGGACTTCTTGTACGGCCGGTTATGGAAGTTGCTCTGCTCCCACATGCCGAACAGGCAGCGGCGATGAACGGGCTTCAATCCGTCGCGGACGTCCGGAAGCGCGCGCCCGATGATGACGGACATCGCGTAGTCGAGGTACGACCGGCGGACCTCGTCCTCGATCGTGACGGGGAATTTTTCTTCGGCGTTCAGAAGGCTCATTGGGAGAAGTTCAGAGTTAAGAGTTGAGAGTTAAGAGGAGAAGAGTGAAAGCGAGTACGGGTCGAGCCGCGCCCCGCCGGACTCTCAACTCTGAACTCTCAACGCTCGACTTCCTCAAATATCCAGATTCCTCACGTTCAGGGCGTTTTTCTCGATGAACTCCCGCCTCGGCTCGACGGCGTCGCCCATCAGGATCGAAAAGACCTCGTTGGCCTCGACGCCGTCTTCGATCGCGACCTGGAGAAGGCGGCGGGTCTCGGGATTCATCGTGGTTTGCCAGAGCTGCTCCGGGTTCATTTCGCCGAGGCCCTTGTACCGGTTGATGGCCAGGCCCTTCTTCGCGGATTCGTAGATCGCGTCGACGACGCCGGGCAGCGTCTGGTGGCGCTCCGTGTCGCCGTTGCGGCTCACCACGTACGGGCCGTCCAGAAACGCTCCGATCGACCGCGCCGCGTCGCGGATGCGCTTCATCTCGAAGCTCGTCACGAACTCGGCGTTGACGCAGGAGGACCGCGGCACGCCGTTGACGCGGCGCGTCAGCTGAAGCGCCCACGCGGAATGCTCCTCGTCGGCCACCACCTCGGACTTCTCGAAATCGAAGACGCGCGCGGCCTTCGCCAGGTCGTCCACCTTCTTCTTGTCGGCGAAGTCGGACTTGGACAGCATGCCGCGGTCGAGAAGAGCGCGGATGAGTCCTTCCGGAATCCCGCGGCTCGCGAGCTTGGTCACGTGGCCCCGGTACTCCTCCATCTTCTCGACGAGAGCCACGAGCTTTCCGCCCGCCGCTGAGGCGCCCGTCATCTCCGAGGTGAGCGAGCGGTCGTCGCCGATCCGGGCGAGAAGGAACTTTGACATCTCCTTCTCGTCCTTGAGATAGATCTCTTTTTTCCCTTCGGCGACCTTGAAGAGCGGCGGCTGCGCGATGTACAGGAATCCCTTGTCGATCACCGACTGCATGTGGCGGTAGAAAAACGTCAGGAGCAGGGTGCGGATGTGCGAGCCGTCCACGTCGGCGTCCGTCATCACGATCACCTTGTGGTACCGGACCTTCGTGGAGTCGAAATCCTGCGCGATCCCGGTCCCGAGGGCTGTGATGAGTGTCCGGATCTCCGCGGAGGCCAGCATCCTGTCGAGCCGCGCCTTCTCGACGTTTAAGATCTTTCCGCGCAGCGGCAGGATCGCCTGGTACTTGCGGTCCCGGCCCTGCTTCGCGCTGCCGCCGGCGCTGTCGCCCTCGACGATGAAGAGCTCGGAGAAGGCGGGGTCCTTCTCCTGGCAGTCCGCCAGTTTGCCCGGCAGAGACGACGAGTCGAGCGCGCCTTTGCGGCGCACCAGCTCCCGGGCCTTGCGGGCCGCCTCGCGCGCGCGGGCGGACTCGACGATCTTTTCCACGATCTTCCGCGCGACCTTCGGGTTCTCCTCGAGGTATGAGCCGAGCTTCTCGTAGACGACCTGCTGGACCCACGTCTTCACTTCCGAGGAGACGAGCTTGTCCTTGGTCTGCGAAGAAAATTTCGGGTCGCGGACCTTCACCGAAACGACGGCCGTCAGCCCCTCGCGGCAGTCGTCGCCCGACAGGCTGGTCTCTTTGAGGGCCTTCGTCAGGCCGTTCTGGTCCGCGTACTTCTGGAGCGCCCGGGTCAGCGCCGTCTTGAATCCTTCGAGGTGCGTCCCGCCGTCACGGTTGTTGATCGTGTTCGTGAACGTGTAGAGAGTCTCGGAATATCCGTCGTTCCACTGGAGCGCGATCTCGATGCGCTCCTTGTCGGCGTCCTTCTTCGCGTCGCCGACGCCTCCCTTGATGTCCTGAAAAAAGATGACCTTGTCGTGGACCGCCTGCTTCGTCTTGTTCAGGTGCTCAACGAAGGTGCGGATCCCGCCCTCGTAGGCGAAGTCGTGCTTCTTGTCGGAGCGCTCGTCCTGGATCGAGATCGCGACGCCGGGGTTCAAGAAGGAGAGCTCGCGCAGGCGCTGCGACAGGCTGTCGAAGTGGAACTCCGTGATCGAGAAGATCTCGGGGTCGGGCCAGAAGGTGACCTTCGTCCCGGTCTTCTTGGAAGTTCCGGTCGCTTTGATCGGGGCCATCGGAAAGCCGCGCTCGTAGGCCTGCTCCCAGACCTTGCCCTCGCGGCGCACCTCGACCTCGAGACGCTTCGACAACGCGTTGACGACGGAGACGCCCACGCCGTGCAGTCCGCCCGAAACCTTGTAGGAGTTGTCGTCGAACTTACCGCCCGAGTGAAGGTCCGTCATGATGATCTCGAGCGTTTCCCGCTTGTGCTCGTTGTGCATCCCGACGGGAATCCCGCGCCCGTTGTCTTCGACGGTGACGGAGTTGTCCGCGTGAATGACGACCGAGACGTGATCCGCGTGCCCGACCTGCGCCTCGTCGATCGCGTTGTCGACCAGCTCGAACACCATGTGGTGGAGACCCGAGATGTCGTCCGTGTCCCCGATGTACATGCCGGGCCGCTTCCGAACGGCCTCGAGGCCCTTCAGAAGCTTGATCGAGTCGGTGTTGTAGGCGGTGCTCATGTTCTCGTTCGTCCGTTAACTCTCGTTGACCGCACGCGGCCGGTCGAAGACCCGGCCTTCCCGCATTTCGAGGACCCCGGCGATCCTTCGCCTCCAGCGCGCCGGGTCGCCCGCGCTGGTCAGAAGGATCGTCGCGGCCTCCGGAAGTGACGCGAGAAAGGCCTCGGCCCAGGCCGGGGAGAGGCCCGCTTCGAATTCGTCCACCCCGAGCAGGGGAGCTTCGCCGGAGGCGTCGGCGACCGCCTGCCACTCCGCCAGCTTCACGAGCGAGACGATCCGGTGAAGCTCGCCGGCGGAAGCGTGGGTCGCCAGAGGCCGCCCCTGCCGGGAGAACACGAGGTCATCCCGGTGCGGTCCCGCCAGGCTGTGCCCCCGGCGCCGCTCGGCCGGACCCACGCGCCGGAGTTCCTCCTTGAGCGACTCCTCCCCACCCCCATCCCCGTCCCCATCGTAGGGATAACTCACTGACACCGCTCGGTATTCCGGGCCAGCGTCGCCGGCGAGAGCGGTAAAATGGACCATCCACTGAGAGAGGGCCGCGACCCGGTGACGGCGCACCGCCGAGCCCATGCGGGCGAGCTCCGCGGTCCAGGTCTCGAGCTCCTCGGAGGCGGCCGACGAGGCGCGGACCGGCCGGGCGAGCAGGGCGTTGCGCTCGGCAAGCGCCCGCTCGTAGCGGACCAGGTGGTCGGCCGCGGCCGGCCGGGACCCGAGGACGAGACGATCGAGAAACCGACGCCGCAGCACCGGCCCCCCGGACAGAAGCTCGCGGTGCTCGGGAGCTAAGAAAACCGCCGGCGCCAGGCGCGCGACCTGCGGAAAAGTGGCGTTTTTATCCCCCCGGAAGAAGGCCCGGCCATGCTCCCGCGACCAGGTGACGCGCAGGGTTTCCTCCTCGTCGTCGCGGCGGATCTTCCCGGAAAGAGCGAAGGTTTCCCCGTCGGCCGCCATTTCGGACGGGCGCGCCCGCCGGAACGAGCGCTGGCCACAGAGAAGCGCCACCGCTTCCAGAAGGTTCGTCTTCCCCTGGGCGTTTTCCCCGGTGATGAGGGTGACGCCGGCGCC
The DNA here is from genome assembly GCA_038203955.1 of Thermoanaerobaculia bacterium. Lineage (GTDB taxonomy): Bacteria > Acidobacteriota > Thermoanaerobaculia > UBA5066 > Gp7-AA6 > JALYUA01. Next base: position 21,741 of record JBBRDK010000014.1, read on the forward strand.
GAAGAAAACGGGTTCCGGAGAGAGGTTGCGAAAGGAGTGCGCGGTCAGCTCGAGGAGTCGCAATGTTTCTGTCAGAGCCGCATCGGCATCACGACGTACATGTAGCGCGATGCTCCCTCGATGCCTCCCTCCGGCTGGCAGAGACACTGGGTGTTCTCGTCCTTGAGCTCGAGCTTCACCTTTTCCGTCTCCGCCTCGTCCAGAAAGTCCAGAAGGTACTGGGCGTTCAAGCCGATCGAGAGAGGCTCGGCATCGTAGGAAATGTCCAGCGTTTCGGTGCCTTCGCCGAGCTCCTGGCTGTTGGACGCCACGGTCAGCATGTTCTTCTCGAACGAGAGCTTCACGCCCCGCGCGCGCTCGGAGGAAAAGAGAGAAACGCGGCGGATCGCGGCCTGCGCGGCGACGCGCGGGACGATCGCCACCTTGTCGTTTCCCTTGGCCAGGATTTTCTCGTAGTCGGGAAAATTAACGTCGAGCAGGCGCGCGATCAGCTGCCGGGAGCCGACGGAAAAGAGCAGGTGGTTCTCGGAGTGCCGGATCGACAGGTCGCCCGGTCCATCCATTTTCAGGATCTCGGCGAGCGCCTTCTTGGGGATGAGAACGTTCGGCAGGCCGCTCTTCGCGCCATCCTTCGCGAAGTCGATCAGGGCTAGCCGATGCCCGTCGGTGGCCACGAGCTCGAACTCCTTGCCCTTGTCTTTCAAGAGCGCGCCCATCAGCTGAAATCGGGTCTCCTCGGCGGAGACCGCGTAGAGAACCTTGCGGCTGACGCGCTTCCAGAGGTCGAGGGGGAACGTCACCTCGCCCTTGCCTTCGACCTTCGGAACGGTCGGGAAGTCCTCGGCCGGCTGCGCGACCAGGCGGAAGCTCGATCGTTCGCAGGTCACGCCCAGGTAGTGGTTGTCCATGAGCTTCAGGGCGACTTCCGCGTCGGGAAGATTGCGAATCAGGTCGAACAATTTTCGCGCGGGAACCGTCACGCTTCCGGGGCGCGAGACCTTCGCGACGGCCGCCGAAAGAAGCGTCAGATCGAGATCGGTCGAGGTGAAATTCAGGTGGCCGTCGGCCGCCTTCAGGAGGATGTTCGACAGGATCGGAATCGTGTTTTTTCTCTCCACGACCCCCTGCATGAGCGTGAGCTCATTCAAGAAATCGCCCCGTCGAAGCGTCAATTCCATGGGATTTTCCCACCTCCGGAAAGAGTAAAAAGTCTATCACATTCGATCGCATTCGTAGGGATGTGGACAAGCGGGGCGAGAGTGAGAAAAGGCCGGTGGAAAGGGCTCGAAACGATCGCCGCGCCTGTGACTCGCGCGACGGCGATCGGCGTTTCGCAGGAGATCCCGTGTCGTCGCGAAGCGGTGTGGAAATCGGCCCGGCGGAAAAGCTCCGGCGCCGCGGACCTTTCTACCGGTAGGGTTGAAGAAAGCCTTCGACGACCTTGCGGAAATTCGCGTCATCTTCGATCAGGTGCTCGATCTTTTCGACCGAGTGCATGACCGTCGAATGGTGCTTGTCGTTGAAGAGCCGTCCGATCTCGGGATAGGAAAGCCCGGTCAGTTTTCGGCACAGATACATCGCGACCTGTCTCGGAAAAGCGATGGGTTTCGCGTTCGATTTCGCCTTCATGTCGGAGACGCGCAGCCCGTAGTGCGCCGCGACCGTCTTCAGGATCTCCGACGGAATCGCGCGCTCTTCCGTCCCGACGATGTCCTTCAGCGTTTCCCGCGCGAGCTCGACGGAGAGGGGCTTTCCCGTCAGAGACGAGAACGCGAGGACCCGATTCACCCGGCCTTCGAGCTCCCGCACGTTCGTTTTGACCGTGCCCGCAATGAAGAGCGCGACGTCGTTCGGAATCTCCATCTTCTCGGCGGAGCCCTTCTTGCGGATGATCGCCACTTTCATCTCGAGGTCGGGCGGCTGGATGTCCGCGATCAAGCCCCATTCGAACCGCGAGCGCAGCCGCTCCTCGAGCGTCGGGATCTCCTTGGGAAGCGCGTCCGACGTGACGACGATCTGTTTCTGCGCGTCGTGCAGGGCGTTGAACGTGTGGAAGAACTCCTCCTGGGTCGAGTCTTTTCCCGCGATGAACTGGATGTCATCCATCAGCAGGACGTCGAGTTCGCGGTAACGCTGCTTGAACTCGTGCATCTTCTCGAAGCGGAGCGCGTTGATGAGCTCGTTTAAGAACCGCTCGGCGGACAGATACAGGACCTTCATCTGGGGCGTCCGCTGCACGACTTCGTGGGCGATCGCGTGTATCAAGTGCGTCTTTCCGAGCCCGACCCCGCCGTACAGAAACAGCGGGTTGTAGGAGCGCGACGGGGTCTCGGCGACCGCGCGCGCCGCCGCGTGCGCGAACTGGTTGGACGTTCCCACGACGAACGTCTCGAAGGTGAAGCGGGGATTCAGGACCAGGCCGCGGCTGGCGGGCGCGGGCAGGTGCGCCGGATAGGCCATCGGCTCGGCGATGGGAGGGGCCGCGGGAGCGGTCCGGGTCGGCTCGAAGCGAATGGCGAGAGAAGGGTAGCCGGCGTCGGATGCCGCGGCGCCCAGCAGCGAGGCGTGTCGCGCCTCGATCCAGTCGACGAAAACCCGGTTCGGAACCTCGACCCGGAGCGTCGGGGCGCCGGAGACGTTCTCGAAGGCGACCTGCCGCGTCGGAGCAAACCAGGTCTTCAACTCCTTCGAGTCGAGCTTTCCTTCGAGGTTCCGGAGGATCGAGTCCCAGACGTCGTTCATAGCGCCCGCCATGATTTCCGCAAAGTTTTCCACACCTGTGGAAAGCTTTCCGCCAATGAAGGGTCCGGGAGTATACGCCCCGGAGTTGGGCCGGGAAACGGGAAACGGAAAACGGGAATCGAGGAGCCCCCAGGGCCCTTTTTCGGGTCGGCCACCCTCCCGGGCTGCAGGTTTCTTCAGGGCGCGAGGGCGAGCGAGACACAAGGCTTGCCATCGTTTCCCGTTTCCCGATTCCCGCGCTCCACGTCCCCCTTGACTTCCCTCCACTCAATCCCTAGAGTTCCGCGTTCCTTATGAAACGGACCTATCAGCCGAACAACCGCCGCCGCAAGCGCACCCACGGGTTTCTCGTGCGGATGCGGACGCGTTCCGGGCGCGCCGTCCTCTCGGCCCGCCGCCGCAAAGGCCGTAAAAAGCTCGCAGTGTGAACTCGGGCCCGGCCGCCCGGGAGACTCTCTCCCGGGACGACCGCCTTCGCAAACGAACGGAATTCGAAGAGTGCTACTCCTCGGGGGTCCGGGTCTCCGGACGCCATTTCCTCGTCTTTCTGCTCGCCCGGCCGGGCGCGGAGAAGCCGCGCATCGGCATCTCCGTCTCCAAACGGGTGGGCGACGCCGTCACGCGCAACCGCGTGAAACGCCGCATCCGGGAGCTCTTTCGCCGGAACCGCCCCTCTCAGGCGGTCGACGTGGTCGTCAACGCCCGTCCGTCGGCGGGGGCGGCACCCTTTTGCGAGCTCGAGCGCGATTACGCCGACTGTCTGCGCCGCGGCGCGTCGCGGCTTCCCCGTCCGTGAGCCCTCTCGCCCGGATCACCGTCGCGGTCCTGAAGTTCTACAAGGCGGCGATCTCGCCCTTTCTGCCGAGCGCCTGCCGGTTCGAGCCGACCTGCTCGGTGTACGCGCGCGAGGCGGTCGAGCGCCACGGGTTCCTGCGCGGCTCACGCCTCGCGCTCGGACGGCTGCTGCGCTGCCATCCCTTCCGGCCTGGCGGCTTCGACCCCGTCCCGTAATCCGACATGGAAAAACGACTGCTTCTCGCCGCGGCTCTCTCTCTGGGCGTCCTCGTCCTCTGGGAGGCGATCGCGGCGAAGAACGCCCCGCACCCCGCGAAGACCCCGGGATCGGCCCCGACCGCCGTGGTCTCGGCGCTGGGAACCGGGACCCCCGGAGCCGGGGAGACCGCCGCCGTCGCGCCGTCGCCGGCCATCGCGTCCGCCGCCCCCATCGCGCCCGCCGTGGCCCTCGAGCCGGTGGCGGCGGCGGCCGAGCAGACGACCGTTCTCTCCAACGACCTCGTGCGCGCCACGGTCTCCAACCGGGGGGCCGTTCTCTCCTCCTACGTTCTGGCGAAGCACACCGACGAGCAGAAGCGGCCGCTCGAGCTCGTCCGCCAGGTGCCCCCTCCGGCTCCGCGCGCGCTCGCGATCGACTTTCCCGGGCGGCCCGACCTGACCTCCCGCGCGGCGGAGGCGCTTTACACGGTCGAGCCGCTGCCCGACCGGGGCGTGCGCCTGAAGTTCTCTGACGGCTCGCTTTCGATCACGAAGGAAATCCGGCTGGGAACGGGATACCTCTTCGACGTCCACACGTCGGTCGCGGGAGCGGCGCCGTACACGGTGCTCGTCGGCACGGGACTGCGCAACGACGCCGACGAGCTCGTCTCCCGCTACTCGCCCCCCGCGGCGGCCCTCGCGACGAGCGGCAACGGGTTCGAGCGCGCCCGGGCGGAGAAGCTCGAAAAACCGCAGACCTGGCCGCTGGCGGACCATGGTTACGCGGGCCTCGAGGACAACTACTTTCTGGCGGTTCTGCTCCCGCGGCAGCCCGCCACGGCCGTGGCGCTTCCCGTCCCGGGTGTCGGCCCGGTGACGGGCAAGGATGCGGCGGCGAAGCCCGGAAACGGCATCACGGCGGGCGTGACCGCGAGCGGCCCCTTCGACGCCCGCGCCTACTTCGGTCCGAAGGACGTCGAGGTTCTCGAAAGCGCGCACCTGGGGCTGGAACGGACGGTCGACTTCGGCTGGTACGGAATCCTGGCCAGACCCCTTCTGTGGCTCTTGAAGCGCACGTATGGGCTGGTCGGGAACTTCGGCGTCGCGATCCTTCTCGTCACGCTCCTGATCCGGATCCTGCTCTTCCCGCTGATGCACAAGAGCTACTCGTCGATGAAGAAGATGCAGAAGCTCGCGCCCCGGATGAACGCCATCAAGGACAAGTACAAGAAGGCCAAGACGGACGCGGCGCAGCGCGCGAAGATGAACGAAGAGATCATGAAGCTCTACCAGACGGAGGGCTACAACCCGATGAGCGGGTGCTTCCCCGTGCTGCTGCAGCTGCCGATCCTGGTGGCCTTCTACAACGTTCTCTCCCGTTCGATCGAGCTTCGCCACGCGCCCTTCGTGCTCTGGATCCGCGACCTGTCGGCGGTCGACCACACCTACGTCCTGCTGATCCTGATGATCGTCTCGATGTACGTGCAGCAGGCGATGACCCCCACCACCGCGGATCCCGCGCAGAAGAAGATCTTCATGGCGATGCCGCTCCTCTGGGGATTTTTCCTGAAGGACATGCCTTCGGGACTCGTGCTGTACTGGCTCTTTTCCAATGTGCTGACGATCTTTCAGCAGATGATCATCAATAAAATGGCGAGCGGCGGTGAGCCGGCGCCGGAACCCAAAAAACTGCGGCAGGCGCGCGCGTAAGAGAGAGCGCGGGAGTTTCCATGCGATTTGAAGGAAAGTCGGAGCAGGAAGCGATCGAGACGGCGCTTCGCGAGTTAAAGAAGCCGGCGTCCTCGCTTCGTTACTCGATCGTGCGCGACGAAAAGTCGTTCTGGGGCGGCCGGGTCGTCGAGATCGAGGTCGAGGTGGGGGAGGAGTTCGGGGCCGCGCCCGCGCCGGCCGCCGCTCCGGTCCCGCAGGAGCGGACCGCTTCTTCCGCGCCGGCACCCGCTCGACCGGCGATGGCCGCTCCGCTGGCGCCGGCCTCCTCCCCCGCGACGCCGGGACGCGCTGCTTCGGCTGGGGGCCGGGCCGCGGAGTTCGACGCCGAACGCGGCCGCTCCGGTTCGGCAGGACCGGGCGCCATGGACGACGAAGCGTTCACGATCGTCGAGGCCACCCTGACGGAGCTTCTGTCGGCGGCGGGCTTTCTCGTCGAGACACGCCGCCGCCCGGGCGAGGAGATGCTGTTCGAGCTGATCGGGGACGACACCGAGCCCCTCCTCGCCAACCGCGGCGAGGGCTTGAACGGGCTCGAAGTCCTGACCGGCAGGATCGCCTCCAGGCGGCTCGCCCGCCCCGTGTATCCACGGCTCGATGCCGAGGGATTCCGGGCTCACCAGCGGGAGTCGCTCGAGGAGCTCGCCCTGCGCTCCGCAAACGAGGCGAAGCGCACGCGCAGCCCGCAGCTGCTTCCGCCCCTCTCTCCGGGAGAGCGGCGCCTTATCCACCTCGCGCTCGCGGCGGATCCGGAGGTCGAGACGGAGAGCGAGGGCGACGGGTTCTTGAAACGCGTCGCGGTGCGCCCGAAGGCGAGTTGAGCCCGGGGACCGCCAGAGCCGCGACCGTCTCCTCTTTCTCTTTTCCCCCGCAGCGTCGCCGCCTTCGAACAGGGGGACCGTGACAGGCTCCTGAACCGAGATGCGCCCGGATCCCTGGTCCCTCGAGGACACCATCGTCGCGCCGGCGACGCCGCCCGGCCGCTCCGCCCTCGCGCTTCTGCGTCTCTCCGGACCCCGCACACCCGGGATCCTCCGCGCCGTCGCCCCCGATCTTCCAGCGCCGCTCCCCGACCGCCGTCCCCTCCTCGCGCGACTGTCCGACGCGAGCGGTGCGCCCATCGACCGCGGGCTCGTGACCTTCTTCGCCGCTCCCCACTCGGTCACCGGAGAGGACGTCGCGGAAATCTCCGTGCACGGCGGCCCCGCGGTCGTGCGCGCGCTGCTGTCCGCGCTGGTCGACGCGGGCGCCCGCCCCGCGCGCCCCGGGGAGTTCACGCAGCGCGCGTTTCTCCTCGGCAAGGTGGATCTCGTCGAGGCGGAAGCGGTGCGCGACCTGATCGAGGCGAAAACTCCGGCCGCGGTCTCGGCTTCCGCGCGGCGACTCGACGGAAGCCTCTCCCGCAGGCTCTCGGCCGTGCGGGCCTCGCTCGTGACGGCGGCGGCGGAGATCGGAGCGGCCCTCGACTTTTCGGAAGACGTCGGCGAGGCGCTGCCGGCCGCGACCGCGGAGCGGATCGCCGCGGCCGCGGACGAGCTCGAGCGTCTTTCCCGGAGCGGAAGGCGGGGCCGGCTGCTCGCCGACGGCGCGCGTGTGGTTCTGCTCGGGCGTCCCAACGCCGGAAAATCCACCCTCTTCAACGCGCTCCTGGGAGCGGATCGGGCGATCGTGACCGCGGTCCCCGGGACGACCCGCGACACGCTCGACGCGGCCCTCGACGTGGGGGGCGTTCCGGTCGAGCTCGTCGACACGGCGGGCCTTCGCGCGACGGAGGATCCGATCGAGAGCCTGGGCGTCGACCGCGCGCGCGCGGCGGGGGAGTCCGCGGGCGCCGTCCTCTACGTGGTCGATGCCGTGGCGGGTTGGAGCGAAGAGGACGAGAGCGCGATCGCGTCTCTCCCGGCGGAGCGGCGGCTGGTAATCGCCAACAAGATCGACGGGCTTCCCCCGGATCGCCGGGCGGTGGGCGACGTGCTGCCGCCCTGCGCTCTGACGGGCCCGGCCCTCGCGTTGTCCGGCCTCTCGAGCGACGCCGGGGAGATCCTGCGGTCGGCCATCACGGCGCTTCTCGAAGCCGGCCTCCCGCCCGACACCGGCTCCGAGATGCTGGGATCCGCGCGCCAGCAGAGCGCGGTTGACCGCGCCCGCGCGGCCGCCGCCGAGGCGCTCGCCGCTCTCGGCCGCGGGGAGTCTCCCGAGTACCCGGTCTCCCACGTGCACGACGCGCTCGATGCGCTCGCGGAGCTCACCGGCGAAACCACACCCGAAGACGTCCTGAGCGAGATCTTCGCCACCTTCTGTATCGGGAAGTGAAAGAGTTGTCAGTTGTCAGTTATCAGTTATCAGTTCCGACACGGGAGGGAGGCCGAGCGATTCGAAAGCTGAGCTTGAAAACTGAAAACTGAGCGCTGAAGAACTGAAACTGAGGACTGAAAACTGAAAACTCAGAACTCTTCGCATTTCGACGTCCTGGTCATCGGCGCCGGCCACGCCGGGATCGAGGCGGCGAACGCCGCCGCCCGGATGGGCCGTCGCGTCGCGCTCCTCACGGCATCGCTCGATTCCATCGGCCGGATGTCGTGCAACCCGGCGATCGGAGGGCTCGCGAAGGGACAGCTCGTGCGCGAGGTCGACGCCCTCGGCGGTCTGATGGGTGTGCTGGCCGATCGCGCCGGCATCCAGTTCAAGGTTCTCAACCGCTCGCGAGGCCCCGCCGTATGGGGGCCGCGGGCGCAGTGCGACAAGGCCCTTTACGCGCGACTCGCCGCCGAGGCGCTCGCCTCGACGCCCGGGCTGACGTTGATCGAGGGGATGGCGGAGGACCTCGTCGAGAGAGGCGGACGGGTGCGCGGGGTCATCGCGAGCGCGACCCCCGCAGGCGGAGCCGGGGCAGGTCTCCGGATCGACGCGGACGCCGTCGTCGTGACCGGGGGCACGTTCCTGCGCGGCCTGATGCATACGGGTGGCGTTCGGACGCCCGGAGGACGCGTGGGCGAGCCCGCGGCGGTCGGTCTTTCGGGCGCGCTCTCCCGGGCCGGCGTGGCCCTCGGCCGCTTCAAGACCGGAACTCCGCCGCGTGTCGCCCGAGACACCGTCGACTTCACCGCGTGCGCCCCTCAGGCCGGAGACGAGCCGCCGGCACCCTTTTCGTATCGGACGAAGACGCCGCCGCGCAACCAGACCCTCTGCTGGACGACAGCGACCAACGAGGCCGTGCACCGGATCATCCGCGACAACCTGGACGCGAGCCCCATGTACTCGGGCGCGATCCGCGGCGTCGGCCCTCGATACTGCCCGTCGGTCGAAGACAAGGTCGTGCGGTTCGCGGCCAAGTCCGCGCACACTCTCTACCTCGAGCCCGAAGGGCTGCACACCGAAGAGATCTACATCAACGGACTCTCGACCTCTCTGCCCGAAGAGATCCAGCGCGCGATGCTCGCGGAGATTCCGGGCCTCTCTCGTGCGCGGATGCTGCGCGCGGGGTACGCGGTCGAGTACGACTACGCGTTTCCGGATCAGCTGTCGCGGTCGCTCGAATTGCTCGGGGCCCCCGGGCTCTTTCTCGCCGGGCAGATCAACGGCACCTCGGGTTACGAGGAAGCGGCCGCGCAGGGACTCTGGGCGGGCGTGAACGCCGCGCTCGCCGCCCGGCGCGAAGAACCCTTCGTCCTCGAGCGGTCGGAGGCCTACGTCGCCGTCATGGTCGACGACCTGACGTCGAAGGGACTCGAAGAGCCCTATCGACTCTTCACCTCGCGCGCCGAGCACCGGCTCCTCCTCGGCGTGGACACGGTGCTATCGAGGCTCCTTCCCCACGCGCGCCGGCTCGGACTCGTGGACGAAGCTGAATTCGGGCACGCCATGCGGTCGGAGGAGCGGGTGGCGTTCGCCGACCGGGACCTGGCGACGAGGACCGTGCACCCGAACCGGGAAACGCTGGCGCGACTCCTGGCGGCGACGGGCGCGCGCTTCGACTCGCCGACGACGCTCCGTAATCTACTGAAACGACAAGACTTATCAGCGACAGCCCTGGCGGCATTCGCCCCGGAGGCGTTCGAAGGCCTGAGTCTCTCGGAGCTCCACATCGTGGAAAATCGGGTGCGGTACGAGGGTTACATCCGCCGGGAGCAGGAGCGCCTCCGCCGCGTCGAGCCCCTCGAGAGCCGCCGCATTCACGAAGGACTCGATTACGCTGTCCTTCCCGGGCTGACGACGGAGATCGTGGAAAAATTCTCGCGGCGGCGCCCGCGGACGCTCGGAGAAGCCGCGCGGATTCCGGGCGTCACGCCGGCGGCCATCGCGATAATCTCCGGTTATGTTGCCCGAAGGGAGCGAGGCGCCCGCCGAACGGTTTGAGGAGTGGATCGCGGCACGCAGCGGCGGCTACGGGCTGACCCTCGATCCCGCCGACGGAAAACGCCTCGCCCGGTACCTGGCTCTTCTCGATCTCTGGCGGCGGCGTACCAACCTGACGGGACCATTCCCGGCTGAAACGCTGGTCGACCACGCGCTCGAATCCTGTCTCGGGGCGGACCTCCTCCCCGCGCGGGCGTGCGTCTCCGACATCGGCGCCGGAGCGGGCCTGCCGGGCATTCCCGTCGCGATCCTTCGAAGGGACATCAACCTCGTTCCCGTCGAGCCGCGCAAAAAACGCCGCGAGTTCCTCGACCACGTGCGGGAGGAGCTGGCGCTCAACATGGCTCCCGCGATCCCCTCGATCTCGGCGCTGGCGGCGGGGTCGTGCGAAGCCGCCCTGGCCCGGGCCGTGGGCTCCATCGCCGAAGTTCTCGACGCGGCTCCCTTTCTGACTCCGGCGGGTCAGTTTCTGGCCTGGACCACCGATCCCGACGCGCTCGCCCGGAGCCTCGACGGGCGTTTTCGACTCGAGCGCGTGCGCGACGTCCCGGGCTCCGAGAAGAAGCAGATCGCGGTCTTTCGCCGGATACCCGGCTGACCCGGGCGTTCCCGCAGGGCGCCGTTCCACGTGGAACGTTCTGCCCTGATGCTAGATTCTGCGACTCTCGAGGAGGAGAAAAACGGTGACGCCCTGCTGATGCCGCGCACGGTGGCGATCTCGAACCAGAAAGGGGGCGTCGGCAAGACGACGACCGCGATCAACCTGGCGGCATCGCTGGCGGCTCTGGACCGCCGCATCCTCCTTCTCGATCTCGATCCTCAGTCCAATGCGACGTCCGGCATGGGATTCTCCCGTTCCCGGGACGGGTCGAACGCCTACGACGTGCTGTCCGGCACCCCCGCCTCGGAGGCGATCCGGGCAACCGCGTTCCCGAATCTGTGGCTTCTCCCTTCCGGTCGAGATCTCGTCGGCGCCGAGATAGAGCTGGTCAATGAGCCTTCGCGGGAGCACCGATTACGCGCCGCGCTCGAGCCTGTCCGGGAGCGATTCGAGTTCATCTTCATCGATTGCCCGCCGTCGCTGTCTCTTCTGACCGTCAACGCCCTGACGGCGTCGGACTCGGTTCTCATCCCGATGCAGACGGAGTATTTCGCCCTCGAGGGCGTCAGCGAGCTTCTTGAAACGATCGACAGGGTGCGGGCGGCGTTCAACCCCGGCCTGACCGTCGAGGGGATCGTCTTGACGATGTACGACGACCGCACTAACCTCGGACGACAGGTCACCGACGACATCCGAAAACACTTGGGGGGCAAGGTGTACGAGACCATCATCCCGCGAAACGTGAGGCTCGGCGAGGCCCCGTCGTTCGGCAAGCCCGTTCTCGCCTACGACATCAAGTCGCGGGGGGCCGAGGCGTACCTGGCTCTCGCGCGAGAGTTCCTGAGACGCCGGGTAGCGGGATGAAGGGAAAACAGGCGCTGGGGCGCGGACTCTCGGCCCTCCTCCCGGGCGGCCGCGACGAGCACGTTCCACGTGGAACAGTGAGGGACGTCGAGATCGAAAACCTCGAACCGGGGCGTTTTCAGCCGCGGCGGGACTTCCACCCGGAGTCGCTGGCGGAGCTCGCCGCGTCCATCAAGGAGCAGGGGATCGTCCAGCCGATCGTGGTGGTGGCCAACGGCGCAAAATTCGAGATCGTCGCCGGGGAGCGCCGTTGGCGTGCCGCCCGCCAGGCAGGACTGGCGCGCGTTCCCGTCGTCGTCCGGGAGGCGGCGACCGACCGCGACCTCCTCGAGATCGCGCTCGTCGAGAATCTCCAACGGGAGGACCTCAATCCTCTCGAGGCGGCGTCGGCCTATTTGCGCCTGAAGGAAGAGTTCCATCTCACGCAGGAGGACGTCGCCCGGCGTGTGGGCAAGGACCGGGCGACTGTCGCTAACTCGTTGAGGCTGCTGCGTCTTCCGGCGGCCGTCCGGGAACGGGTGCGGACGGGGGAGATCTCCGCAGGGCACGCCCGGGCGCTTCTCGCGCTCGCCACGCCGGACGATCAGGAGGCCGTCGCGGCGGAAATCGTCCGCCGGGCTCTTTCCGTGCGGCAGACGGAGAAACGGATTGCCGGGCTCGCGGCGGGCGGAAGGCTCCGGAAAGAGCATCGGCGGGACCCCTTCACGCGGGACGCCGAGGAGAAGCTGTCGCGCCGTCTCGGGACGCGAGTGCGCATCCTTCGCCGGAGGCGCGGCGGGCGCGTCGAGATCGCCTTCGCGTCGGAGGAGGAGCTGATCGGCCTTTTCGAGCGGCTCTCGGGAAAGGACTAATCATGAAGTCGAGAAGCGACGGCGCGACACTGAACGGTTTCCTGGACCGGGGGAGCCACTTCCAGGGGGAGCTGACGTTTGAAGACACCTTCCGAATCGACGGCCGCTTCGAGGGAAAGATCCGGTCCGGCAGCGAGCTCATCTTAGGCGACTCGGCCGACGTGAATGCGGATATCGAGGTCGGCCGCCTGTCGGTGAACGGGAAGCTCTCCGGGAGCGTCCACGCGATCGAGCGGATTGAACTGCTCGCCCGCTCGCGCGTCTTCGCGACCCTGTCCTCCCCGGTCCTCAAGGTCGAAGAGGGCGCCTTCTTCCAGGGCACCTGCCAGATGTCGGAGAAGGCGGCGGCGGTGGTCGAGTTGAGGGCCGTAAAAGAATAGTCTAGCAACTCGTTTGTTTTAAGTAGTTTAGCTTAAGTTGAGAGTCGAGAGTTTAGAGTTGAGAGTTGGAACCCCGGAGAGAGATGAATCGGAGATAGTTCCAGCAGAAACTGCGCGAGGCTATTTGCGGACGCTCAACGCTTATCGCTCAACCAACTCTCAACTCTCAACTCAGAACTCTGAACTTCCCGGGAACTCTCAACTTCCAAGCACCCCCGCAATGTGTTATTCATCCGCGGCTTCGTCCCTTACGCTCGATTTTTGCCGGTCCCTCGATCGGCGGCTCCGTGGAAGCATGATCAAAGCGCCCGACGTCACATTTCTCTATGTCGTCCTCGCCTTCATGGCGTCCTACGCGATCCTGAAGCGGTACCTCTTCGTCCCGCTCTCGGCGATCCTCGATCAGCGCGAAAGCGAAGCGCGCAGCGCCGAAAAGGTGCATGCAGAGAGCCTTGCGGAGCTCGAGAAAACCGTCGCACGCGCCGAGTCGGAGCTCGCCCGGGCGCGCGGCGAGGCCCTGGCTCTCCGCGAGAAGCTCCGCGGCGAGGGCCGGGGGCTCTGGGAACGGAAGATGGAGGAGGCCAAGGCGGCGGCGCAGGCGGCGTTGAATCGCGGCACCGAAGAGATCGGAGTGGCCGCGCAGAAATCCGCCGCCGGTCTGCCGCGGGCCGCGCGCGAGCTCGCCCGCGTCCTGGCCGAAAAGATTCTCGGCCGGAATCTGGCCGCGTGATCCCGTTCGCCTCTCTGGTCGGCGCCCTCTGGTCTGAAGGCGCCGCCGAGCACGCCGCGACGGGTCCGCTCGGGATCCCGATGTGGATCTGGCAGCTCGCCAACCTGGTCGGATTCTTCGGCCTGCTTCTCTATTTCGTGGCGCGGCCCATCACGGCGATGTTCCGGCAGAAACAGGTCGAGGTGGAGGAGCGCGCGCGCGAAGCCCGCGAGCGGCGGGCGGCGGCCGCGCGACTCGAGACGGAAATTCACGAGCGCATGGCGCGCCTGGACCGCGATCTCGAAGAGGTGCGGGCGCGGGGTTCTTCGGAGGGAGAGGCCGGGCGCGCGGAGCTGATGGCCCGCGCCGAGCAGGATGCCGAGAAGGTGAGACGGGACGCGGAACGGGAGATCGAGCGCCGTCTCGCCGACGCCAAGGACGAGCTGCGGCGGACGGCCGCCGAGCTGACCGCTTCCTCGGCGCGGGAGATCGTGGCGGCGCGGATCACCCCGGAGGACCGGCGCCGGCTGCTCGACGAAAGCCTCGCTCAGGTGTCGGCGGAGGAGCGCCGTTGAGCGCCTTCGCGCGCAGCTATGCGCGGGCGGCTCTCGAAAGCGCGCCGGCCGGCTACGACTTCGACCGGCTTCTCGAGGGCGTGAGTTCCGTGCGGCGGGCGCTCGACTCCGACGCCCGGCTGAAGGAGTTCTTCGCGGCGCCCTCGATTCCGAAGCCCCCGAAGGAGAGGGCGCTCGAGGCCCTCGCGGTCAAGGCGGGGCTCGATGATTTCGGCCGGCGCTTCCTGCGGGTCATCCTCGACCACGGCCGGCTGACGAAACTGTCTGAGATCGTGACCGCGCTCTCGGAGGGGGTCGACCGCGGCCGGGGAGTCCAGGAGGCGCACGTGACCGTCGCCGCTCCGATCGGCGCCGAGGAGGAGAAGAAAATCGCCGGGGCCCTCGGCCGGTCCCTCGGAGGAACGGTGAGGCTACATGTCTCGGTCGACGAGAAGATCCTGGGCGGCTTCGTCGCCCGCGTGGGGAGCCGTGTGATCGATGCCTCGGTCGCGAGCGCGATCGAGCGTTTCCAGGAAAAAGGGAAGGAGCGCGCGAGAGCGTAATCATGGACATCAAAGCGGACGAAATCACCGAAATCCTGAAGCAGGAGCTGTCGGGGTTCGAGAAGTCGATCGACGTGGCGGAGGTCGGAACGGTCCTTTCCGTCGGCGACGGAATCGCGCGGCTCCACGGGCTCGACAAGGTCATGGCGGGAGAGCTCGTCGACTTCGGCCACGATCTGTTCGGGCTGGCGTTGAACCTCGAGGAAGACAACGTCGGCGTGGTCCTGCTCGGCGAGACCGCCGAAGTGCACGAAGGCCAGGAGGTCCGTCGGACGGGCCGCATCATGGAAGTGCCCGTCGGCCCGGCCCTCGTCGGCCGCGTCGTCGACGGGATCGGCCGACCGATCGACGGCAAGGGCCCGATCGCCACGAAAGAGTTCTATCCGCTCGAGCGGGTCGCGCCGGGCGTCATCGACCGCCAGCCGGTGCGCGAGCCCGTGCAGACCGGCCTGAAGGCGATCGACGCGATGATTCCGATCGGACGCGGCCAGCGGGAGCTCATCATCGGAGACCGGCAGACGGGGAAGACCGCCGTCGCGCTCGACACCGTGATCAACCAGAATGGCAAGGGCGTCATCTGCATCTACGTCGTCATCGGGCAGAAGAAGTCGACCGTCGCGCAGGTCGTCAAGACGCTCGAGGAATACGGCGCGATGGAGCACACGATCGTGGTGTCGGCCACGGCTTCCGACCCTGCGCCGATGCAGTTCGTCGCGCCGTACACGGGCTGCGCGATGGGCGAGTACTTCATGTTCAACAAGCAGCACGCGCTGACGATCTACGACGACCTTTCCAAGCACGCCGCGGCGTACCGCGAGATCTCGCTGCTTCTGCGGCGGCCGCCCGGGCGTGAGGCGTATCCCGGCGACGTCTTCTACCTGCACTCGCGGCTCTTGGAGCGCGCGTCCAAGCTCTCCGACAAGAATGGCGGCGGGTCGCTGACGTCGCTGCCGATCATCGAGACCCAGGCGGGAGACGTCTCCGCGTACATTCCGACGAACGTCATCTCGATCACGGACGGGCAGATCTATCTCGAGACGGACCTGTTCTATTCCGGCGTCCGGCCGGCCGTCAACGTGGGTATCTCGGTGTCTCGAGTCGGAGGGAACGCGCAGATCAAGGCGATGAAACAGGTCGCCGGGACCCTGCGGCTCGATCTCGCGCAGTACCGCAATCTCGCGGCGTTCGCTCAGTTCGGCTCCGACCTCGACAAGGCGTCGCAGGCCCAGTTGAACCGCGGCCGCCGTCTGGTGGAGCTCCTGAAGCAGCCGCAGTTCTCGCCGCTCGACGTCGACCTGCAGGTCGTTTCGATCTACGCGGGAACGCGCGGACATCTGGACTCGCTGCGCGTCGAATCGATCCTCGATTTCGAAGCCCAACTCCACCAGTTCATGCGCAACGACCGGTCCCAGGTCCTCTCGGCGATCGTCGCGACCGGCAAGCTCGAAAAGGACACGGAGGAGGCCCTCGCGACCGCGATCAAGGAATTCAAGGAACGGTACTTGAAGGAAAACGCCGGCGCGCAGGCCGCCTAGGGAAGTTGAGAGTTGAGAGTTGAGACTCCGGCTGAGAGCTGAGAGCTAAACATTGGCTTCCTTAATCGACATCCGCCGCCGCCTGCGTTCCGTCAAGAACACGCAGCAGATCACCAAGGCGATGAAGATGATTTCGGCCGCCCGGCTGCGCCGGGCCCAGGAGAGAGCCGTCTCCGCCCGGCCCTATGCCCGGATCCTGCGGGAGGTCCTCGCCAAGGTGTCCTCCCGCGTGCGGGAGATTCAGCACCCGCTGCTCGCCGAGCGGGAGGAGAAGAACGTCGCCGTCCTCGTCGTCTCCGGCGACCGGGGGCTGGCGGGCGGATTCAACTCGAACATCAACCGCGCCGTCTTCCAGCTCCTGGCGGAAAAGTCGTGGGAGTCGGTGACGCTTCTTCCGATCGGCAAGAAGGCGGTCGAGTTCGCCCGGCGCCGCCGCGCGAAGATCGCAGAGAAGTCCTATCCCGGGATCTTTTCGAAGGTCGAGTACGCGACGGCGCAGGAGATCGCGGCCGGCCTTTCCGCGGAGTTCGCCGAGGGGAGGATCGACGCGGCGTACGTCGTCTTCAACGAGTTCAAGTCGGTCATCTCCCAGGCGGTGCGGGTCGAACGGCTGCTTCCGATCTCGCGGGCGCAGGCCGCGCTGGCCGAGGCCCCGGCATCGGAGGTCGAGCCGATCTTCGAGCCCGACCCCGCGACGATCCTGGCGCGCCTCCTTCCCCGCTACCTCGAGTTTGCGATCTACCGGATCCTGCTCGAGTCCGGCGCGGCGGAGCACGCGGCGAGAATGACGGCGATGGACTCCGCTTCGAATAACGCGGGCGACATGATCGATTCGCTGACCCTGACCTACAACCGCGTCCGACAGGCGCGGATCACGAAGGAGCTGATCGAGATCGTGTCGGGCGCTTCCGCGCTCGAATAGGCTCCGTTACGGACGAGGAGAGGAATTCTCATGGCTCAAGACAACCAGAAAGACAAGATCGGGCGCGTGGTCCAGGTCATCGGGCCCGTGCTGGACGTGGAGTTCTCGACCGGGCATCTGCCGGCCATCTACAACGCCGTCATCGTGCAGGACGACGGGAAGGCGACGGGGCACCCGATTAACGTCGTGACGGAGGTCGCGCAGCACCTCGGGGAAAACCGCGTGCGCTGCATCGCGATGAAGCCGACGGACGGGATGGTCCGCGGGATGACCGCGGTCGACACCGGCGCCCCGATCACCATCCCCGTCGGCAAGCAGACGCTCGGCCGGATCATGAACGTGATCGGTGAGCCGATCGACGAGCGCGGCCCGATCGAGACGAAGGAGCGCTGGTCGATTCACCGCCCGGCGCCGCGGTACGAGGACCAGTCGACCGAGGTGGAGATGTTCGAGACCGGCATCAAGGTCATCGACCTCCTGGAGCCCTACTCCAAGGGCGGCAAGACCGGCCTCTTCGGCGGCGCGGGCGTCGGCAAGACGGTCCTCATCATGGAGCTCATCAACAACGTCGCGCAGCAGCACGGCGGCTACTCCGTCCTGGCGGGTGTCGGCGAGCGCACGCGCGAGGGCAACGATCTGTACCTGGAAATGAGCGAGTCCGGCGTCGTGACTCCCGGGGACCCGTCGAAATCCAAGGCGACCCTGATCTACGGGCAGATGACGGAGCCCCCGGGCGCTCGCCTGCGCGTGGGCCTGACCGGATTGACGGTGGCGGAGTACTTCCGCGACGAGGACAAGCAGGACGTGCTCCTCTTCATCGACAACATCTTCCGCTTCACCCAGGCCGGCTCCGAGGTCTCGGCGCTGCTGGGCCGGATGCCGTCCGCGGTCGGATACCAGCCGAACCTCGCGACCGAGATGGGAGAGCTCCAGGAGCGCATCACCTCGACGAAGACCGGCTCCATCACGTCGGTCCAGGCCATCTACGTCCCCGCCGACGACCTCACGGACCCGGCGCCGGCGGCCGCGTTCGCCCACCTCGACGCGACGACGGTTCTCTCGCGCGCGATCTCCGAGCTGGGGATCTACCCCGCGGTCGATCCGCTCGACTCGACTTCGAAGATCCTCTCGCCCCGGATCGTCGGCGAGGAGCACTACGCGGTGGCGCGGGCCGTCCAGGCGGTTCTCCAGAAGTACAAGGACTTGCAGGACATCATCGCCATTCTCGGCATCGACGAGCTGTCGGAGGAAGACAAGCTGACGGTCTCCCGCGCGCGGAAGATCCAGCGATTTCTCTCGCAGCCCTTCTTCGTGGCCGCGCAGTTCACGGGCCTCGAGGGCCGGTACGTGAAGATCGCGGACACGATCCGAGGTTTCAAGGAGATCGTCGACGGCAAGTGCGACGACATGCCGGAGCAGGCCTTCTACATGGTCGGGACGATCGAGGAAGCCCGCGAGCGCGCCGAGAAGATGAGCCAGACCGCGGCGTAATTCAGCCCCGGAGCGCGTTGGGCCCCGCGAATGCTGAGAAGCTGTCCGGCTGGCGACCGAATGTAAACCACTTACCGAGTAACTGAAGAGACCTCAAGGCATGGACCTCCAAATCACGGGGCGGGTCGCCATGGTGGCGGCGTCGTCGAACGGGATCGGAAAAGCCGCCGCGCTTTCGCTGGCGCGGGAAGGATGCCGGGTGTCCCTCTGCGGGCGCGATGGCGAGCGTCTGGAAAAAGCCCGCGGCGAGATCGCCGCGCTTTCTTCCGGCGACCGGGTCATCGCGACCGCCTGCGACGTCACGAAGACGGCGGACCTCGAGGCCTGGCACCGGGCGACAACCAGCGCCTGGGGCCCGGTCGACGTCCTGGTGACGAACACGGGAGGCCCGCCCGCCGCGCGCTTTCTCGCGCTCACCGAGGAGCAGTGGCGGTCGGGGATCGACTCGACGCTCTTCAATGTCCTCCGGCTCTGCCGCCTCGTCCTGCCGGCCATGCGGGAGCGGCGATGGGGCCGCATCGTCCACATCACGTCCTTCGTCGCGAAGCAGCCCAACGATCTGCTGACGATCTCGAGCACCCTCCGGGCGGGCCTGTCGGCGCTGACGCGCACGATGTCCAACGAGTTCGCGCGCGACAACGTCCTGGTGAATGCGGTTCTGCCGGGCCACGTGCTCACCGACCGTCAGGTGCACTTGAACGAGATCCGCTCGAAGGAAGAGGGGATCGCGATCGAGGCGTATGCGGAGCGGGTCGAGCGGGCGATTCCCCTCGGACGCTATGCGAGACCGGGCGAGCTCGGCGACGCGATCGCTTTCCTGTGCGGTCAAGGGGCGAGCTATCTCTCGGGCGCGACCATCCAGGTGGACGGCGGGTTGATTCAGAGCACATTCTAAGAACATGGAGGACCCATGGCATCCAGGCTGAAGCTGATCGTCGTCACCCCTCAGAAACAGGTCGCGGAAGCCGAGGCGGACGAGGTCCAGCTTCCGGGAGAGCTCGGGTATCTCGGAATTCTTCCGGGACACACCCCTCTCGTCACGCTCCTGAAGGCGGGAGTTCTCTCCTACCGGAGCGCCGGAACGGCCCACGCGCTCGCCCTGTCTTCCGGATTCGCGGAGGTGTCGGACGACGTCGTCTCGGTGCTCGCGGATCTGGCGGAGGAGCCCGCCGACGTCGACACAGCGGCGGCGGAGCGGGACCGGGCGAGCGCGGCGGAAGCGATGAAGACCGCGGGAGCGGAGTCCGTCGACGAAGTGCGCACGCGACTCGAGTTCGCCCAGGCGCGTCTCGAGGTGGCGAGAAAATGAGAGCTGTCAGCTCCCAGCTCTCAGCTGTCAGCCACGGGGAAAGATGAGCGGACTGAGAACTGAGAACTGAGAACTGAAAACTCAGAACTGACTACGGATCCGCGCCCTGCTGATAGCGTCTCGGGAGTGAACGAACCGAATCCGGAAACCGGCTCCGACGAGATCCAGCCGCCTCATCCGCAGCCGGAAGAGCGTTTTTTTCTGGCGGGCCCGCGCTCGCGGCGCCGCGAGCTCTATTCGGTCTTGACGATCCTCTGGGAGATCGTGAAGGGGTTTCGGGTGCTCCATTTCGTGGGCCCGTGCGTCACGGTCTTCGGCTCCGCGCGGTTTTCAGAGGATCACCCGTTTTACGCGCTGGCGAGGGTCGCGGGCCAGCGGCTCGCGCGCCTGGGATTCACCGTGATGACCGGTGGAGGGCCCGGCATCATGGAGGCCGCAAACCGCGGCGCGCGGGAGGCGGGCGGCACCTCGATCGGCTGCAACATCGTGCTTCCCCAGGAGCAGAAGCTGAACGCGTACCTGGATCGCCGGGTCACGTTCAAATACTTCTTCGTCCGCAAGCTGATGCTGGTCAAGTACTCGTACGCCTTCGTCGTGATGCCAGGGGGAGTGGGCACCATGGACGAGCTCTTCGAGGCCTTGACGCTCATTCAGACGAAGAAGATCGACAGCTTTCCGGTGGTCATCTTCGGCACGGAGTACTGGAAACCGCTCCTGGATCTCCTGACACAGATGGTCACGGCGGGAACGATCAGCGGGAGCGATCTCGATCTTCTTCTGTTTACCGATTCGATGGACGAGGGCATGGCGCACATCGAGAAGCACGCGATCGAGCAGTTCGGCCTGATCCGCCGCAAGTACCCGCGCGTGTCGCCGCTCCTCGGGGAGCATCCGGCGCGCAAGCCAGAGAGGATCTCGAAGGCCCCGGACGCGGCCGGCTCCTGACGCCGCCGGCTCTCAGCGTCCGGGAGACGGTTTTCCGGTCTCCTTTTTCCCCTCGGGCCCGGCCGGCGGCCGCGAGGCGCGGTATCCCGGCCCGCGGATCGCGCGCCCCGGGGTCCTGCCGGTCATCTTCCCGCCGTCGATCACCAGCACGCCGTTGACCGCGACATAGGGGAAGCCCTCGCTGTAGTGGTTGGGCTCGGCAAAGGTCGAGAGGTCGCGCACTTTCTCCGGGTCGAAAATCGCGAGATCGGCGGCGAATCCGGCCTTGACGAGGCCGCGATCCGGCAGCCCGGCCGCTTCCGCGGCGAACGACGTCATCTTGCGAACGGCTTCTTCGAGGCGGAGGACTTTTTCGTCCCGGACGTAGTGCCCGAGGATCCGGGCCGCCGAGCCCCAACCCCGCGGGTGGGATCCCTCCTTGGAGAGGATGCCGTCGGTCGCGTGCGCCCCCGAGTCGGTTCCGAAGGAGACGAGCGGATGGGCGAGCGCGGTACGGACGTCCGCCTCGTCCATGATCGAGATGATGCACAACGTATTGGCGCGGTCGGCCAGAACGATGTCGATGAGCGCGTCGCGCGCGTCTTTGCCCTGGGCCTTCGCGATCTCGGCTAAGGTCTTGCCTTCGAGCGGCTTCAACGCCGGGGCCAGGACCGAAGCGACCATGATCCCGTCCGGCCCACCCGACCCGGCATACTGGTTTTCCCATTCCGTCGACGCGCGGTCCATGTCCGCCTTGACGCGGTCGCGCGCGGCGGGATCCCCGAGCCTTTTCAAGAGGGCCTCGCGCCCGCCTTCCCGGACCCACGGCGGGAGGCACGCGTCGAGTCCGTTGGAGGCGCGCGCGTAGGGGTACTGGTTGGCGGCGACGTCGAGTCCCTGCGCGCGCGCGTCCTCGATCCGCTTCAACACGGCGGGCATGCGGCCGAAATTCGGCTTGTACGCGGTCTTCAGGTGCCAGATCTGCGTCCGGATCCCGGCCTCCTTCGCGATGCGGAACACCTCGTCGAGAGAGGCGTCAATCCGCCCGGATTCCGAGCGCTGGTGGGTGAAGTACGCGCCGCCGTATCGCGCCGCGACGCGCGCGAGCGCGATCAGCTCGTCGGTCGAGGAGTAGATGTTCGGGATGTACTGCAGCGACGAGGAGACGCCGAGCGCTCCTTCGCGCATCGCCTGGTCGACGATCCGTTCCATGCGAGCGAGCTCTTCGGGCGTCGCCGGCCGGTTCTCCTTGCCGACGACCATCGACCGCACGCCGCCGGACCCGATGAAGGTCGCGAGGTTGATCGCCGTGCCGCGGCGCTCGAGCGAACGGAAGTAGCCGTCGAGCGTCTTCCAATCCGGCCAGACGCCATACTTTTCCCACGTGTCCCGGCCTTCCGCGATGGCGGCGGCGTCCAAGGGCGCGATCGATTCGCCCTCGCCGGTGACCTCCGTCGTTATGCCCTGCGTGATCTTCGAGGCCGCGCGCTTATCGACGAGGACGTTGTACTCGGACTGGCCCAGAAGATCGATGAAGCCCGGCGCGATGATGAGCCCGCGCACGTCGATGCGGCGCCGCGCCGCCCGCCCGCCGAGCTTTCCGATCGCCGCGATACGGCCGGCCCTGACCGCGACGTCCGCCGAAAAGAGCGGGGCGCCCGTTCCGTCGGCGACGCGGCCCCCCTCGAAGACGAGATCGAACGGCGCCTCGGGCCCGGCCGCCGGGGGCAGCGAGACAGCGAAGGACGCGGCGGAGAAGCCCGCGAGGACGAGAAGAAGTTTTCGCATGGCGGAAGTCTATGATTCTCCGATGCGCGCCGCACCGGACAGACTGCCTCGGTGACGGACCTCGACCGGTGACGGACCCCGACCGGAGGGCGCGCGAGCTCCTCGAGGCGCTCGTCGCCATTCCGTCCGTTACGGGGGCGGAAGAGGACGTGGTCGCGTTCGTCGAGAGGCACCTTCACCTCGCGGGTCTGTCGTGCGAATCGATCGCCGTCTCGCCCGGCCGCCGGAATCTCCTGGCGTCCTTTCCCGGCTCGCGTCCGAGGGTGGTCCTCTCGACGCACGCCGACACTGTTCCTCCCTTCTTTGTCCCTCGGCGGGAGGGTGGGACGCTGTTCGCGCGGGGCTCCTGCGACGCCAAGGGCAGCCTGGCGGCGATGCTCGTCGCCCTCGAGGACTCCTCGGACACCCGGGAGGCGGGACTTCTCCTGCTGGTCGGAGAGGAGCGGGGCTCCGACGGCGCCCGCGCCGCAAACGCCAGCGCACACGCCGGCCGCTCGGAATTCCTCGTCGGAGGAGAACCGACCGGCAACCGCTTCGTCGCCGGGTCGAAGGGCTGCTTGAGGATTGCGATCGAGACGCGGGGAGTCGCCGCGCACTCCTCGATGTCGGCGGCGGCGGGAGCCCGGTCGGCGG
The DNA here is from genome assembly GCA_038203955.1 of Thermoanaerobaculia bacterium. GTDB lineage: Bacteria > Acidobacteriota > Thermoanaerobaculia > UBA5066 > Gp7-AA6 > JALYUA01. The sequence goes on from JBBRDK010000014.1 coordinate 44,684, forward strand.
TTGACCCGCTGCTCGATTTTCTGGCCGAGATCCGCGCTCTCGACATCCCGCCCGATCCGGACTTCGGGGACACGACGGTCAACATCGGAATCCTTCAAGGCGGGACGGCACCGAACGTCGTGGCGGAAAGCGCCCGGGCGGAGGTGCTCGTGCGGACCGGGGACTCCACCGCGGCCGTGCTCGCCAGGATGGAAAAGGCGGCGCGCGGCCGCGGGGAAATCTCCGTTCCCTACCGCTCCGAGAAGATCGCATTCGCAAGACCCCGGGGGGTGGCGCCGGGCGAGATCGTCTCGTTCGCCTGCGATCTCCCGCTGCTCGACCGATGGGGGATGCCGCTGCTCGTCGGCCCCGGGGACATCGCACATGCGCACGCCGCGGACGAGCGCGTCGATATCGAGGCCGTGGAGCGGGCCGTCGGCATATATCGGGACCTGATATCGGGGCTCACGAGAGACGGGCGGGAATTTCTCGAGCCGCCGCCGTGATGGAGAGTTCGCCCCGGGAGAACGAGGCCGACGAGCGGTTCACCTTCGGTTCACTCGCCCTCTCCTAGGCTGCAGATCGAAGGAGGGGATCGATGATCATGGGCGCTCTCGCATCGGTCCTCCTCGCCGGCTGGATTTCCCTCCTCCCCGCGCAGGCGACGCCGCCGGCACCTGCGGGCAGGCCCGCGAGCGCCGCCGTGAAGGTTCCTGTCGCCGCCCCCGCGAAGACTCCCGCCGTGCGCGCAAAGGCCCACGGAATCTCTCTCTCGGGCCGTGTTTCGGGCCTCGACCCCGCGAAGAAGACGTTTTCGGTCCGCGACCCCGCGGGGCATGAGACCTCGCTCGTCTTTACCGCGGCGACCAAGGTGAGCGGGGGAGATCTGAAGGTCGGGGAGACGGTCACGCTGCGCTATCTCGATAAAGACACCCGCCACATCGCGACGACGATCCGGATCAGCGGGCCTTTGTCTCCGAGCGGCGGGGGATCCGCCGCTCACTCCGGCTCCGCCCCTCCCCCCTCGCCTCCGCCTTCCTGAGTCGAACCGCCTTACGAGGCGGCGGCCGCGAGGGCACTTCCCGCCGGGGCTTCAGACGCCGGCAGCACGGCTCGAAAGATCGCCCCGCCGCCCGGGCGCTCTTCGACCTCGACGCGCCCCTGGTGCGCCCGCACGACCTGCTCGACGATCGCGAGCCCCAATCCGGACCCTTCGGGGTTCTCGACGCGCGCGGTATCGAGGCGCACGAATCGCTCGAAGATGCGGGCGCGCTCTTCCGCCGCCACACCCGGGCCCCGGTCGCCCACCTCGAGAAAAGCCTCGCGGCCGTCGGACCCGGCGGCGACTTCGACGACCGTTCCCGGGGCCGTGTAGAGCACGGCGTTCGAGATCAGATTCGAGGCGAGGCGCTGGAGGCCGGCGGGGTCCCCGTGGACCCACGCGGGCGCGATGCGCCGGAACGCGCAACGGACCCCGCGCGGGCCCCCGAGAGGCTCCGTCGCCTCGACCGCCTGCTCGACGAGCTCGCCGAAATCGAGGACGGACCGCCGGGAGGGAGCGGCCGCGTCGCCCCGGGCGAGCAGCAGAAGCGCGTCGACTTCGCGGGCGAGGCCGCGTGAAACGCGCTCGATCGTCTCGAGAGACTCCCGGCGCTCTTCCGGCGTCGCGTCCGGGCGGAGCGCTTCCTGCGCCTCTCCCACGAGCACGGCTGTCGGCGTTTTCAGCTCGTGCGCGGCGTCCGCGATGAGACGCTTCTGCGCGCGAAAGGCGAGATCGAGCCGCTCGAGAAGGGAGTTGATGACGGCGGCCAGCCGCCGGAATTCCTCTCCGCCCGCCCGGATCCGGACGCGCCTGGAGAGGTCGGTCGCCTCGACCGCTTCCGCCGTCGCCGTCACTTCCTCCACCGTCTTCAGCGCGCGGGTGACGACGCCCGCGAGGATCGCGGCGGTCCCGAGAAATCCCAGAAGGACGAACCCCGCGAGCGCGCGGTCGAGCCGGGCGAGACTGCGGAGGTTCGGTCCGATCCAGCGGAAGAGAACGAGGGTCGCGCCGTGCGCCTTTCCCTGGAGGTGCGTCACGAGAAACCGGCAGGTCCGGTTCTGGCCGCTGTACGGCTCGACGGCCGTGTAGGGAACTTCCGGCCGGTCGCGGTACGGGGTGATTCCGCCGGGCAGCCGCGTCTTCAGGAGATTTCCGTTTGCGGCGACCGGCGTGTCGTCGCGAAACAGGATCGCCGAATGATTCGCGAGTCGGAACTCGAACGCGTTGACTTCGAGCCCCGCCTTCAGCGTGTCGCGTTTGGATTCTTCGAGGCCCTCGAGCTCGAAGCTCGATCCGAGGGCCACGGCGAGCGTGTAGAGCTCCTCGTCGATGTCCGAGTACGTCTTCGCGCGAACCGAGGTTCGGGCGCCCCAGGCGAGCAGCGAGAGAAACAGCGCGCACAGAAGCGCGCCCGAGATCGCGAGCCGCGTCCGCGCGCGATCGAAGTGCAGGAAGGGGAGCTTCATCGCAGCCGGTATCCCATTCCCCGCACGGTCTCGATTCTCGACGGCTTGCCGGGCGCATCGATCTTCTTCCGGAGCCGGCCGATCAGGACGTCGATCGTGTTGCTCATGGGCTCTTCGCGCTCACCCCACGCCTGCTCCAGGATCTCCTCGCGCGAAAGGATGCCGCCGGGACGGCGCATCAGGCTCTCGAGGATCGTGAACTCGCGCGCCGTCAAGGAAAGCGGCTTTCCGTCCCGGGTCGCCGTCCGCCGCGCCGGATCGAGCCGCAGGTCTCCGAGCGACAGCTCGACGGAGGGCCGGTCGACGTTTCGACGGAGCAGCGCCCGCGCGCGCGCGGCCAGGACCTCGAGGTCGAACGGCTTGCCGAGGTAGTCGTCGGCGCCGTCCGACAGGCCCTCGACGGTCGCCTCCGCGTCGTCGCGCGCGGTGAGCATGAGGATCGAGCGCGAGAATCCGTTGGATCGGGCGGTCCGGCAAACCGAGAGCCCGTCGCCGTCCGGGAGCCGGCGGTCCAGGACGAGCAGGTCGTACTCGTGGATCGACAGCAGCTCATCCGCCTCATCGATCCGGGCGGCTTCGTCGCACGCGAGCCCCGCCCGGGTGAGCGTACGCACGACCAGGGACCGCAGCCGGACGTCGTCCTCCAGCACCAGGGCCCTCAACGCCCGTACTCCATGCGCGAATTCTAGCTCCCGGAAAACGGGCGGCCGCCCCGTGTAAGCTCCGGGGAATGCGCACGTGGAAGAAGGTCGCGATCGGAGCGGCGATCCTGGTCGTAGCGGCCGCCGCCGCCGGCGTCGCGTTTGTCGGTCCCCGCAACGTCATCGGCATGATCCGCTACGACAAGCGCCAGGAAGGCGCTCTTCGCGTCGGAGACCGCGCGCCGGACGTTACGCTCGTTGCGCTCGACGGAAAGTCGCCCGTGCGTGTGTCGGACCACATCGGCGCGCGGCCGCTCGTCCTGGTTTTCGGCAGTTACACCTGACCGCCCTTCCGGCGCTCGGTCGAGCGTGTGAGAAGGCTCGCTCACCGATACGAGGGGAAGGCCGACTTCCTCACCGTCTACATCCGGGAAGCCCATCCGGAGGACGAGTGGCAGATGACGTCCAATGAACAGGAGAACGTGTGCTACGCGCAGCCGAAGACGCTCGCGCAACGCCTGGCGATCGCCAACGACTTCGTGAAGCGATTCCATTACGACGTGCCGCTCGTCGTCGATCCCATCGAGAACCCGGGCAACGCGGCGTACGCGGGATGGCCCGAACGCTTCTACATCATCGAGGAGAGCGGAAAGATCGTCTACAAGGGAAAGCCCGGGCCGTTCGGCTATCACCCTGAAGAGGTCGAGTCGTGGCTCGCCCGAAGGTTCCCGGCAAACTGAAAACAGAAAACGGAGAACCAAAAACCGTTTCGCTATCCCGTCGCGGCTCTCATCGCCGGCGCCCTGTGCTCCTCCCGGAACTCGTTTCTCCGGGTCCAGAGAAAGATCAGGATCGCCAGGTTGACGACGAGCAGGAGATAGCGCCGGACCGAGTCGGGCCGGTGAAAAATCTCGTAGATCTCGAGCGGAATTCCGAGCGCGGTCAGGCCGATCGTCAGATAGGTCGACCACGGCACGCGCAAGGCGAGCAGGATGCCTTCGAGGATGAACACGACGGCGATGACGAGGCACGCGACTCCGGCCGCGGTGGCCTGGCGGGGCGTCACCGTCTGGATGATTCCGGCGACCCGCTGGACGAGCTCGTTTTCCCTCGAGACGTTCAGGAACCTCGCGATCTGAACCGCGGTCGGCATCTCCGAGGATCGGGAGAGCTTCAAAGCGGCGATCCCGAGAACGATGAAGGCGAGGCCCTTCAGGATCTTGAAAATGATGACCGCGACAAATCCGCCCGACAACTGGCCGTGTTTTTTGCCGCCTCGTTTTCCGCGTTTTTTCATGGAAGCCCGTTTTCTCCCGCGCGATCCTATACGGGTAGCGCGAAACCGCGCGGCTCCGGGCGGGACGGAGCGCGCACAACGCGCGGCTCCCGGCAGGACGGCCGAGCCGCCCGCTTCCGGGGCAACCCGCCCCGCCGGGTTCGCCGCGTACACTTCCCGGCTCGAAAGGAGGCCGCCGCATGGGCCCGTTTCACATCGCGCTGACGCTTCTCGCTCTCGCCGCTCCCGAGGGGCCTGCTGCCGACCGGCCCGTCGTCCGATACCGCCCGCCGCACGGCGAGCTCCGCTACACGTTCGGAGGCGCCCCTCCGATCCGGCGGATTCGCCCCGGCGCGCGGCTCGTCAGCTGGACGGAAGACTGCTACGACGGCGCGGTGACGCGGCCGGACCAGCTCCCGACGAAGGTGGTACCGCCCGGGCATGACAATCCCCAGACGGGCCCGTTCTTCGTCGAAGGCGCGGAGCCGGGAGACACGCTCGCCATCCGCATCGAGGCGCTCGAGCCGGCCCGCGGCGTCGGCATTTCGTCGTTCTTTCCGGGCTTTGGCGCCTTGAACGGAACGGACCGCACGGCCATCCTCGGCGCGGAGCTTCCCGAGACGGTGTGGTTCTACGAGGTCGACCGTGCCCGCCGGACCGCGAGGACACGCTCTCGCGACGGGAAGCTCGCCTGGGAGGTGCCGCTCGCCCCCTTCCTCGGTTGTCTGGGGGTCGCGCCTTCGGGCGGCGAGGTTCGCTCGACGGTCGTGCCTGACAACTTCGGGGGCAACATGGACTGCCCGGAAGTCCGCCCGGGCAACACGGTGTACCTGGGTGTCCGGGTGCCCGGCGCGCTCTTTTCCTTCGGAGACGGGCACTATGCGATGGGGGAGGGCGACATCATCGGAACGGCGGTCGAGGGCGCCATGGACGTCACGCTGACGGTCGATCTGATCAAGGGTCGCGAGACCCCGTGGCCCCGGATCGAGAACGCCGACTGGATGATGTCGGTCGGGGCCGGTCGCCCGCTCGAAGACGCGGCGCGCGTGGCCTTCAAGGACATGGTGGCCTGGGTCCGTGAGAAGACCGGGCTCGCGGAGATGGACGCGTACGAGTTCGTCTCGCAGAACGCCCGGGCCCCCATCGCCCAGATGGTCGATCCGCAGTACACGGTCCTGGTGCGGATTCCGAAGAACCGGCTGCCCGTTCCCGCCGGCCGGTGAGCGCGCGCGACCTGTATCTCGGGATCGACCTCGGGGGCAGCAAGATTCTGTCCGGCGTCGTCACGCAGAAGGGAAAGATCCTTTCGCGAGCGAAGACGGCAACCCCGTTCGCAGAAGGGAGCGCCGCGCTGCTCGAGGCTCTGCGCGCGACGGCGGCGGCGGCGCTGCGGGAGGCGGGCGTCTCGCCCGAACGCCTGGCTGCGGTCGGCATGGGCTCTCCGGGCCCGCTCGATCCCGCGCGCGGCACCATTCTGCGCACTCCGAACATCGCCGTGAAGAAGCTGGCGGTCGGCCCCTGGCTCTCGCGGCGGCTCGGAGCTCCCGTCATTCTCGACAACGACGTGCATATGGCCGTCTACGGCGAGTGGCTCGCCGGCGCCGCTCGGGGAAGGCGGCGCGTGGTGGGGCTGTGGATCGGGACAGGAGTCGGCGGCTGCGTGCTGTGGGACGGGAAGGTGGTCCACGGGGTGAACCGCAACGCGGGAGAGATCGGGCACATGATCCTCGATGCGCGTCGCGCCGCCCCGGAGAGGCGCGCGGGACCCTCGAGTGGGAGGCTTCGAAGACGGGGATCGCGCGGCACGTTCGGAAAGCCGTACGGCGCGGGAAGAAGTCGAAGCTCGCCCGGCGCGTCGAGGGGCGAGGGGAGAGGCTTCACAGCGGCGATCTCGCGAAAGCGTTCGAGGCGGGCGACCGGCCCGCCGTCGCCGCGGTCGCAAACTCGGCGCGTTACGTGGGGCTGGCGATCGCGAACCTCTTCGACGTCCTCGCCCCGGAGCTCTTCGTTTTAGGCGGCGGAGTCTCGGCGGCGCTCGGATCGCCCTACCTCGACCTCGTGCGCGAAGCCGCGTGGGAGCACGCGTTCACGACGGAGCTCGCGAAGCCTCGCATCGTGCTCTCGCGGCTGGGGGACGATGCCGGCCTGCTCGGCGCCGCGCTCGCCGCGCGAGACAGGCCGGAGGCGGTCTAGGGCCCGGCGGTCCGGGGTGAGACGCACGTGAGAGGGGGATCGACACCGCCCGGCCCGGGCCGCGGGCGTTTGTACGCCTCCGCACACCGAATCTCCTCCGACTCTGCGAACGTATACTTTCGGAGGTTCGTTCAGATTCTTTTCTGCAGCGCGAGAGGGAGGGTCGGTGGGTCGAGGGCGCCACTCCCCGGCGCTCCGAGGCCCGAGCGAACGTCATGAGAAGCGATTCGATGCGAGCGGACGCGGAGGAGATCCCGGATCCGGCCGTCAGTTCCGCCATGGACGCGGCCCGGAGATACCTGCTTTCGATCCAGCACGAGGACGGCCACTGGTGTGGGGAGCTCGAAGGCGACACGATCCTCGAGTCCGAATACCTCCTGACCCTGTTTTTCCTGGGGCGCGGTCAGGACCGTCGAATTCAGAAGACCGCCGAATATCTTCGGCGGCAGCAGCTTCCGGACGGCGGATGGGCGATCTACCAGGGAGGGCCGGCCGAGGTCAGCGCCTCCGTCAAGGCCTACCTCGCCTTGAAGCTCGCGGGCGATACGCCCGACGCGGCGCACATGACGCGCGCGCGCGCGGTCATCCTCGCGCTCGGCGGGATAGACGCCTGCAATTCCTTCACACGCATCTACCTTTCCGTCTTCGGGCAGTCCGACTGGGCGGATTGTCCGGCCGTTCCGCCGGAGCTCGTCCTTCTGCCGAACTGGTTCCCGTTCAACATCTACCGCATGTCCTCCTGGTCGCGGGCGATCGTGGTGCCCCTCTCCATCCTCTGGGCGCACAAGCCGCATTGCCCCGTCCCCGAATCCGCGCGCATCGACGAGCTCCGCGTCCCTGGCGCGCCCCCCGCTCCGCCTCCGGCGACCCGCCCTCTCCGCGAGCGGCTCTGGCGCGGGTTCTTCGTGCTCGTCGACTCGACCCTGAAAATTCTCGAACGCTTCCCCTGGAAGCCCTTCCGCCGCCGGGCGCTGCGTGCGGCGGAGGCGTGGGTCCTCGCGCGGCTCGAAAAGAGCGGGGGCCTCGGAGCGATCTTCCCTCCCATCGTCAATACGATTCTGGCCTTGCGGTGCCTCGGTTATCCCCTGGAGCATCCGACGCTCGTATCCCAGATCGAGGAGCTCGAGCGCCTGGAAATCGAGGACGACGACACGCTTCGAATCCAGCCCTGCTTCTCCCCCATCTGGGACACGGCGCTCGCCCTGCTGGCGCTGCAGGCGTCGGGGCTCTCCGAGGGCCACCCGGACCTCCTGCGCGGCGCCGGCTGGCTCGTCGATCGAGAGGTCCGAAGCATCGGGGACTGGCAGACCACGGCGCCGGGGCTGGCTCCGGGCGGCTGGTTCTTCGAGTACGAGAACGAGTTCTACCCCGACATGGACGACACCGCCGAGGTCCTCGCGGCTCTCGCGGGCATCCGTTTTCCCGACGGCCGGGCGGAGGAACGGCGCCGCGCGGCCGTCGAGCGCGGCATGCGCTGGCAGCTCGGGATGCAGAACCCCGACGGGGGCTGGGCCGCGTTCGACCGGCTGTGCGACAACCAGGTGCTGACCTGGATCCCCTTCGCCGACCACAACGCGATGATCGACCCGAGCTGCGAGGACATCACCGGCCGCACGCTCGATGCGCTCCACAAGCTCGGACTTCCGGCGTCGGACGCCGCGGTCTCCGGCGGAATCGAGTTTCTTTCCGGCAGGCAGGAGCCCGACGGGACCTGGTACGGCCGCTGGGGCTGCAACTACATCTACGGAACATGGCTCGCGCTTCGCGGGTTGAAGAGCGCCGGCGTCGATCTCTCCGCGGAGCGCTGGCAGCGCGCGGGCAGCTGGCTCCGGCGCCATCAGAACGCAGACGGGGGATGGGGCGAGCTTCCGCGGTCCTACGACGATCCCTCGCTGAAGGGGATCGGTCCGAGCACTCCCTCTCAGACCGCGTGGGCGCTGATGGCTCTTCTGGCGCTCGGCGAGGAGTCCGAGAGCGTCGGCCGGGGGGTGCAATACCTGCTTCGCCAGCAGCTGTACGACGGTTCCTGGAAGGACGAGTCATGGACCGGAACCGGCTTCCCGAAGGTGTTCTACCTGCGGTATCACCTCTACGCGACGTACTTTCCCCTCTGGGCGCTCTCGCTCTATGATCGAGCACGAGGAGGCTCCGAGCCCCGCGAGCTCCGCAGCCGGGCGGGCGCGCGGCTCTCCGCATCCGCCGCTCCGGATTTCGAGGAGACGATCCCATGAGGTTTCCCCTTCACTTGACCGCCGGGACGATCGCCAACCAGACGCGCGCCGCTCTCCAGGGCCGCAAGCGCTTCCCGTTCGTCCTCATGCTCGAGCCTCTCTACACGTGCAACCTGGCGTGCATCGGATGCGCCGTCGAGCGCCACACGGGCAAGCTCGCCGATCGGCTGCCGCTTTCCAAATGCCTGAACGCGGTCGACACCTCGGGGGCGCC
>JBBRDK010000015.1:0-53185 GCA_038203955.1 Thermoanaerobaculia bacterium
ACGGAGATCACGGCCTCCGCCGCCTCCTGTTTGACCGCCGGGAGGAGCTGGATCTTCATCGTCGGAACGCGCAGCACCTCGGACACCTGCACCGTCGTCTTGAAGGTCTGATATGCCGGAGCCGAAACGTCGATCGACCACGAGCCGCCCGTAATTCCGAGAACCGCCCACTTGCCTTTCTTGTCCGTCTTGAGATCCGGTCCCTGTCCATTCAACCGGAGCTGGACGACGGCGTCGGCGACCGGGTTGCCGCTCGCGTCGACGACCGTTCCATCGAGCCGCCCCCCACCGCCGCGCCACGCCTGGGCCGGCAAGGACGCCACCCCCGCCAGCGTCGCCGCCACGGCGATCGCAAGTCTAACCCGCCATTTCTTTCTCATCGGCTCCATTCCTCCTCGCCTTTAAATAAGAAAGCCCGCCGGGATTTTAGTCCCGGCGGGCCAGAGAAACCGACGAAGAAGCTTAGAAGCTGATACGGGCTCCGAGACGCACTGCCCGCGGGTTCTGGATCTCGTCGATCGTGTTCGCCGCTGCGATGTTTTTCGCGTCGGGGGTCGCATCCGACTCCCGCTGAAGGATCGTGTTCGCGTTCAACGCGTTGAACAGCTCGACGGAGAGCGTCAGCGAAGCCTTCGCGGCGATCGCAACGACCTTTTCGAGCCGGAGGTCGAGGTTGTACACGTTCTTCAGACGGTGGTCTTCAGGGTTCCCGACGAGTGCCAGGCGCGTCCCTTCGCCGTTGTCGGTATCGACCTGGACGTAGAAGGGATTGATGTATCCCTGGCGTCCGTACAGGTTCGCGGCAATGTTGAAGTTCAGCGGAAGCTGGTAGAGGCCGGTGACGTTGAAGTTCCACTTGGATCCGATGAAGACCTGGCCGAAGCTGCCGCTTCCGACGGATTCCTGATAGACCTGGGAGCCGTCGGAGCAGGTCGGCCCGAGCGGGTTACCCGGGAAGAACCCGTCCTGAGCGTAAACCTGATTGGTCGGGTCGATACATCCGGTGGCCTTGTTCTTGACCTTGTTCTTCCAGTCGTTGTAGGAGACCTGGGCGTGCGCCATCCATTTGTTGGAGAGGCGTTTGGTCAGCTGAAGCTCGACGCCGTTGTAGTCGGTCGCGTAGTCCGGGCGGTTGGACACGAACTCGCCGCCGCTGAAGTTGGCCCCGAGGGGGGTCAGCCCGTAAATCGGACCCGTGAACCCGAGCGAGCGGCCGTTCACGTCGAAGCCCTCGACACCGGGCATCGACGTGGCGTAGTCGGCCGCGGTCACGCCGATGTAGGGGGACCAGATCAAGTCTTTCCGGTGGCGATAGGTGTAATTAGCACCGACGACGAACTCCGGCAGGAGGGCGTGATCGACGCCCACCGAGAACTCATCCGTCTTGGGGGACTTGAGGTTGTTGTCGACCACGTTCGTCGAGGAGACGCAGCTCGGGCAGGTCGGGTTGAAGCCGTTCAGCTGGCGGACGACCGCACCGAGCTCTCCCGCATCCACGTTGTGGTTTTTGTTCTTGTCGTTCCACCGGAAGCGCGTGCCCTGGATCGCGCCGAGCGGGTTGTCCCACGTGACGATGCTGCCGCCCAGCTGGTCCGCGTAACGCGCATACGACGCGCGGAGCACGGTCCTCTTCTCGGCGCCGAGAGCGTAGGTCGCTCCGACGCGAGGCTGGAAGTCCTTCCAGGTGAATTCGCTCGCGATGCCGGGATAGTTGAGAGCGGGGACGAGATTCGGGAACGTTCCGTTGGCCGACACGTTGCTCGCGCGGTTCAATCCGTTCTGGCGGTCATAACGAATCCCCAGATTGATCGTGAGCGCGCTCGCCGTGATCGTGTCGCTGATGAAGCCGTTGTAGTACGTGTAGGCATAGGACGAGACGCCGGCGCGGGTGACGTCTGCCGTCGCGACGAAGCCGCCCGGGTCGTTCGGAAAGAGCACCAGCTCGTAGCCGATGTTCCCCGTCCCAGGCCATGCCGCCGTCGACTTTACGCCGGAGTTGCGCCAGCCGAATCCGAGCTTGAGCTCATGGCCAAGGGTGCCCGTGTTGAAGAAGTACGACGTGTTCGCACCGGCCTGATGGACGGGGCGCTCCGACTGGTAGAGCTGATAGCTGCGGTGGTAGACGAGACCGGCATCCTGGTACGCGTCGACCGCGGTCCCGCCCTGGGGGGTCAGGCTGAACCCGCCCCGGATGTAGGAGTAGTAGCCGTTCGCTACGAAGCTCGGTCCGAAGACCTGCGCGTCGTCCACCTTCCAGATCGAGGTGGGACCGGTCTGGTCGACGGAAGTCTCCGCCGGCCGCGTCCGTCCGGCGCTGCGGCCGAATTTCGACTTACCGCCGCGGAGGTAAAACCCGGTGGCGGAGTTCGACTCGACCGGCTGGATGTTCAGCTTGGCGCTGTAGTCGTCGAGATAGGTGATGTCGTTCGCGCCGCCCAGCTTGGTCAAGGGAATTTCCTTGCGGCCGTAGCTGCCCCACAGCCACGCGTGGTCCTGCCACAGCGGGCCGCCGGCCTCGACACCGTAGTCCTGAATCCCGGCGCCGGTGCCGGCCCGAGAGACCCGGTCGACCTTTTTGTTCGTCAGACCCTGCTCCTTGGCTTCCTGCGGGGCGTTATTCGCCTGCAGCTCGGCGGGTGTCGCGAAGTACCGGCCGGAGCCATGCACTTCGTTGGTTCCGCGTTTCGTCACCATGTTGAGTGTGACGCCGGGCGTCGACACGGAGGGATCCGTGCCGCCCGTGGAGACCTGCATTTCCTGGAACGCGTCGAAGTCGTAGTACGTGGGAGAGGAGCCGACCGCCGCCATGTCGGTGATCGTGACACCGTCGACGTTGAACACGTTCTGTGAGCCGTCGGCGCCCTTGCCGATGTACGAGGACTGCTGGCCGGACTGGTTCCCGCCGATGTTCAGGCGGTCGATCTGAACGCCCGGAGCCTGCTGAATGACGACCCAGGGGTCGCGGCCGGTCGGGATGCTCTCGAGCTGCTTCTGGTTGAAGGTCGTGCCCTCTTTCTGCCGCCGCGTGTCGAGAAGAGGCGACTCGGACGTGACCGTGATCGTCGCTGACACGCTCGCGAGCTTCATCGAGAGGACGATCTCGGTGTTGGTGCCGAGGGTGACGGAGACGTTCGTGCGTTCGACAGTGCCGAATCCGGACAATTCCGATTTGAGCGAGTACGCTCCCGGAGACAGGTTGACGAAGCGGAAGTCTCCCTGGGGACCCGTGGTCGTGGTGCGGGGCGCACCGACGCCGGACAGCGTGACCGTGACGCCCGGGAGAACCCCCCCGGTCTCATCTGTCACGCGGCCATAGACGCTCCCGGTCGTCGTCGCGCCCTGCGCAAACAACGATGCCGAGAGCCCCGTGGCGACGAGTGCGATGCTCAGAAATCTCAGAAACTTCATGCGACTCCTTTCCGACCCCTTTAGTTGGGCCCTTGTGCCATTCTCAGATTCCATCTGCGACGCCTAAGAGCCATTTGCGTGCCATGGACAATAAGGCAGACCTGACTGATAAGTCTTTTCTCAACAGTGTCTTAAGCTGTAGGACATAGTATCCCGCTCTCCGGTGCGATCCCTATTCTTGAATCTGAAATCAAAAATTTGGATCGAGGGCCGGCCCGGTATATGACTCGCCGACTCCTGCTCGCTGGCACCGGGGGCACCAGTACGTCGACCGGCCGGCGTCGCCCTGGCGGCGCATGAGGATCCTCGTCCCGCACGTGACGCACGGTTTACCCGCGCGGCGATAGACGCGGGATCCGCGCGCGGCTCCCGGCCGCGTTCCCGCGGAAGCCGCGGGGTCGAGACTCGCCTGCATGAGGCGGCGGGCGAGAAGAAGGATGCGTTCAATCTCGGCCGGAGGAAGCGCCGACACCGGCAGGAACGGGTGGACCTTCGCCGCAAAGAGCGACTCCGACTTGTAGATGTTCCCGATGCCCGCGACGGCTCCCTGGCGGAGGAGCGCTTCGCCGATCGCGATCGAGCCCGACGACCGGATCGCCGCCGCCGCCGCCGCGGCGTCGAACGTTTCGGCCAGGATGTCGGCGCCCAGGCGAGAGAGCGAGGGATGGCGGACGGCCGACCGCGCGGAGAGGAGCTCGATCACGGGCGCGTGAAAACAGACCGCGACGAAACCGTCTGTCTCGAGCGCCAGCCGCGCGAAGCGCTCGGGTTTTCTCCAGCGCTCGCCGGGGCGGTACAGGTGCCACGACCCCGTCATCCGCATGTGCGAGTGGAGAATCCGGCCGTCGTCGAAATGGAAGAGAAGGTTCTTGCCGCGGGCTTCGATCCGATCGATCTTCCGGCCGGCGAGTTGCGAGTCCGCGAGGGCGGGGAGGGGGGAACGGGCGGCGACGATCGTGCGGCCCTGGAGCGCGCGCGCCAGGGTGCGCGCCGCCCGCAGGATCGTGTCTCCCTCAGGCATCGGAGGCGGCGGCGCGGGCCGGTTCGGGGGAACCGGGCGGGCGAACGCCCGAGACGCGCTTCAAGAATCCCCGGCTTCCCGGAGTGAATCCCGCCGCGACGAGGAACGGCGCCAGCGGCGACTGCGACGGATCCTCCCCGTCGATCCTGCCGATCAGCACGGCGCGGCGCTTGCCCTCCTCGACCAGCGACGCGAGCGTCGACGCGATCGCCCGGGCCGCCTCGCTTCTTTCGGGCTCTTCGGCGGGCAGGAACGTGATGAGACTCCTCTCGCCCCGTCCCGTCGCCGCGAGCAGCTCCCCTTCGCGCAGCAGAACGCGCGCGCCCGCCGCGCGTGAGGCCCGGGGGGCGGTGCCCGAAGGCTCCGGCCACGCCACGGACGCGCCGTAGGGATTGGCGGGATCCGCCGCCGCCAGGATCCACGTGCGCCCCTCTCCGGGGGGCGCCGGCTCGCGCGACGAGCGCAGCCGGTCGTCCGCCCCGGGCAGCGCGAACTGCGTGGCGCCGAGGCCGGCGACGAAATACCCGCGCCGGATCCGGCCGGCCTGTTCCATCGCCTGGAAGATGGAATAGACTGCCGAGAACCCTCCCGCGATGCCCTCGGCGTGCACGGCTTCCCTCGTCACCACGCCGTACCGCTCGAGCAGCGATGCCGCGAGGGCCGCGCGCCGCTCGGTCTCGCTCGGCCCGGAGGAACCGCCCGCGGGAAGAAGCGACCATCGCCCCTCGCTTCCCGGAGGACCCGACCGCCGGCTTCGGAGGGATCGCCCGCGAAAGTTCCTCCGCTCTTCGGACGTCCCGCCCTTCAGGAAAGAGCGAAGCGGCGCCAGCGTGTCGTTGGTCGCCTCGCCGGCCCAGACGAGGTCCCAGAGCGACCGGAGAAGGTCGCCCGCGAAGGCTCCCGTCTCTCTCACGAGATCGGAAAAGAAGAGGGCGCCGCGCGCGGACAGGATCTGACGCAGTCGTTCGGCGAGCTCCCCTTGCGCCGCGGACGCCGGCCGGGCGAGAAGCGCGTACCGGTCCGGCAGGTGCAGCGCGATGCGTCCGTCGGAGGGTCCCACCGACTCGATCCCTCTCCACATCACTTCGCCGGCCGCGCAGAGCAGGTCGAGGTCCGCGGGCTTGTAGCCGCTGACGCGCGCGGGCAGGATCTCGCTCTCGAGCACGGAGGCGGGCAGCGGGCAGCCCTGAAGCTGCTCGACGGCGGAGAGCAGAGCGTCCAGGCCCTTGCGGGGCGAGCGAACGCCCTGCCAGTCCGCGGAGAACCGGCCGAGCGCGGCCGGCAGCACCGGCTCCACTTCCCGCCGGAGCCGGGCGAGCGAGCGGCGCTTCAGCGACCGCAGGACCTCCGCGTCGCACCACTCGCGCGTGCGGCCCGCCGGAAGAAACTCCCCCTCCACGACTCTTCCCGCGGCCGCCAGACGCTCGAGCGCCTGCCGCACGGAGGCAATCGGCAGATCGAATCGCTCCGCCGCCGACTCCGCCAGAAACGGCGGGTGCGTCCGGGCGTAACGGGAGACGACGTCGCCCGGAGCATCCCGGGGAGATTCCAGAAACGCGTCCGGCAGGCCCGGCGGAATGACGATCCCGAGGGCATCGCGCAGCCGGCCGGCGTCTTCGGCCGCGATCCACCGCCGCTCCCCGGCGATCGCGACCCGCAGGGCGCGGCGCTCGCGCTGGAGCGACTCGAGCCACACGTCGGCGGCCTCCGGAGGCTGCGAGCGAAGGCGGACCTCCTCGAGGGTGAGGTCGCCGAGTCCGAGCAGCAGATCGTGAAGCGCGTCGGCGTGCCGCGCCGGCCGCGTTCCATCCAGGCGCTGCAGAGAACGCCCGAGCTCTTCGATCGCGTCGGGGTCGAGGAGGTCGCGCAGCTCCGCCTGGCCGAGCAGCTCCTTCAACTGGGCCTGGTCGACCGACAGCGCCTGGGCGCGGCGCTCCGCGAGCGGAGCATCGCCGTCGTACACGAAGTTGGCGACGTACGAAAACAGGATCGCGGCCGCAAACGGCGAGGCGACTCGGGATTCCGCGGCCACGACGCGGATGCGGCGCGATGCGACTCTCCGGAGGATATCGACCAGCCCCGGCAGGTCGAACACGTCGCGAAGGCACTCCCGGTACGTCTCGAGGATCATCGGAAAGGATCCGTACCTGGACGCCACCGCGAGCAGGTCTGCGGAGCGCTTGCGCTGCGCCCACAGCGGAGAACGGCGGCCAGGATGCCGGCGGGGCAGGAGGAGGGCCCGCGCCGCGTTCTCCCGGAAGCGGGCGGCGAACAGCGACGTCTGCCCGAGAGCGCCGACCAGAAGGTCTTCGACCTCGTCCGCCGGCGGCAGGAAGAGGCTGACGTCGGGAGCTTCGTCCGACTCGGGGAGCCGGAACACCATGCCGTCGTCCGACCACATCATCTCGATCTCCGATCCGCGCTCCTCCCTCAATCGCGCGACCACCGCCATCGCCCACGGCGCGTGCACCCGGGCGCCGAAGGGCGTCAGGACGCAGACGCGCCAGTCGCCGATCTCGTCCAGATACCGCTCGACGACGATGGCGCGGTCGCTCGGCACCTCTCCCGTCGCCTCCGCCTGCTCGGTGAGATACGCAACGAGGTTGGAGGCCGCGCGGGCATCGAGCCCGTGCTCGCGCGTGAGACGCCCGAGCGCCTCCTCCCGGGGGGCCGTCGAAAGCTCCCTCGCCAGCTGGCCGATCGCGCGGCCGAACTCCGGCGGCCGGCCCGGGCGGTCGCCGTGCCAGAAGGGCATCTTGCCGGGCTGGCCCGGCGCCGGACTGACGAGGACGCGGTCGTGCGTGATCTCCTCGATGCGCCACGACGACGCGCCCAGCAGAAACACGTCGCCAGGGCGCGATTCGAAGACCATTTCCTCGTCGAGCTCCCCCACGCGACGGCTTCTGGCCTTGTCGTCCGTCCCGGAGTCGCCGGCGAGAAAAACCCCGAAGAGCCCGCGGTCCGGGATGGTCCCTCCGTTGATGATAGCGACCCGGCCGGCGCCTTCCCGCGCGCGCACGGTCCCCCCGACCCGATCCCACGTGATGCGGGGCCGCAGCTCGGCGAACTCGTCGGAGGGGTACCGCCCGGAGAGCATGTCGAGCACGCCTTCGAACGAGCCGCGGGGAAGCTCGGCAAACGGCGCGGCGCGGCGCACGAGGTCGTAGAGGGCATCCGTCGCGACGGGTCCGGCCGAGACGATGGCAACGACCTGCTGCGCCAGAACGTCGAGGGGGTTGCGCGGATAGAACGTTTCCTCGACCTTGCCCTCGGCCATTCGCACCGTGACGGCGGCGCAGGCGAGCAGGTCTCCGCGGTACTTGGGGAAGATGACGCCGCGCGAGACGGCGCCGACCGAGTGACCGCCGCGGCCGATCCGCTGAATCCCGGACGCGACGGACGGCGGGGCTTCGATCTGGACCACCAGATCCACGGCGCCCATGTCGATGCCGAGCTCGAGCGACGACGTGGCGACGATGGCCGGCAGCTCGCCGCGCTTCAACCGGTCCTCGATCTCCATCCGCTTCTCTCGCGCAATCGATCCGTGGTGCGCGAGCGCGATCTCCTCCCCCGCGACCTCGTTCAGGGCCGAGGCGAGCCTCTCCGCGAGGCGCCGGCTGTTGACGAAGATCATGGTCGAGCGATGGGCGCGAACGAGCTCGACGAGACGCGGATGGATCGACGGCCAGATCGACCGGCGCGTCGGACCCGCCGCCGCCGGTCCGGAGGGGATCTCATCGACCGTCTCCCCCATTCGGGACATGTCCTCGACGGGAACCTCCACCGTGAGCTCGAAGGCCTTGCGGTGCCCCGCGTCGACGATCGCGACCGGTCGTGGCCTCCAGATCCCGCCGGGAGAAGGCTCGCCGCCGCCGAGGAGGCGGGCGATCTCTTCGAGCGGACGCTGCGTGGCGGAGAGTCCGATTCGCTGGAGCGGCCGCGAGCCCGGATGCCGGAGGGCCTCGAGCCGTTCGAGCGAGAGAAACAGGTGAGCGCCGCGCTTACCCGAGACGAGCGAATGGATCTCGTCGACGATGACGGTCTCGATCCAGGGCAGCATCGATCGCGCGCCGGACGTCAGCAGCAGGTACAGCGACTCCGGCGTCGTGATCAGGATGTCGGGAGGCGTCCGGACCATTCGCGCCCGGTCCGCAGAGGGGGTGTCGCCGGTCCGGATGGCGACGGTCGGCGTGTGCACCGCGATTCCCGAACGGCCAGCCACCGCGGCGATTCCGGCGAGCGGCGCGCGGAGGTTTCTCTCGACGTCCACCGCGAGGGCCTTCAGAGGCGACACGTACAGGACCCGGCAGCGCTCGAGCTTCGGAGAAACCGGCGAGAAGAGCAGGCGGTCGATCGCCGTCAGAAAAGCCGCGAGCGTCTTTCCGGAGCCCGTTGGCGCGAGCAGCAGGGTCGACTGCCCGGCGACGATCGAGGGCCATCCCTTCGCCTGCGCCCGCGTCGCCTCGGCGAACGAACCCTCGAACCACCGGCGGACCGGCTCCGAAAACGCGGCGAGAGGGTGCGAGGCCACCGCCCGATTCTATTGAGGGAAGAGGACCGACGGACGCGATGTCCGCCGCCGGCGCGCGACCAGAAAAAGGCGGTTTTTCAGCTGCCGACGTTCCGGTGTCGCCGGCGTTCAGGTGACGGCAATCGGGGCCGCCGCGACGGCGGAGGCGAACGTCATGCGGGAGCGGCGCCTCGTTCTAGACCGGCGCGCTTGGAGAAGTCAGGCGGACGGCCGTCGGACGCCCTTCAGCGGAGCGGCCGGATATCCCGGAGCTGATTGTCCCCGACGACGATCTGGACGCGGGTGCCTTCCGTGTAGTGGTTGTACTGGACCATGGTGACCTGGAAGCGGTACCGGACGGTCGCTTCGCCTTCCCGAGCCTCGAAGACGAGGTAATAGTTCCCGTTCCCCGCAAAGCTCGCGCCGCCGGTCCCGGGGTTCTCATGCTCCCGATCGACCACCGTGGCCTCGAGCGATTTGAACGCCGCGTCGCGCCGGGCTCTCGAGTTGCCGCTCGCGCAAGCCGAGCCCAGGAGCGCCGCCGCGACGACGATCGCGAACGCCGCCGCTCGGGAAGAACGACCCCTCACTTCTTCTCCCGCGCCAGTCTCTCGATCTCGTTGCGCGCACGGTCCACGGCCTCACGCGCCGACTTCAAGAGGTCCGCCGAGAGGACCCGGCCCTCCTCGAAGACGGTGCGGCCGAGCGCCGAGAAGGAACGCCCGAGCTCGCGCAGCTCGTCGACGATCGCGCGGTCCTTTTCGCCCGTCCCTCTGTTCATGTCCTCCATTGCTTCTCCCCGCAGGGACTGCCCTGCAATAGCGTGCCGGACGCATCGGCCCGGCCCGCGAAACGCCCTACCGGACGCGAACTCCATTCTTGATCACGACGTCGACCCGCTGCAGAAGGTCGATGTGGGTGAGGACGTCTCCTTTGACCGCGATGACGTCCGCGAATCGCCCCGGCGCCAGAGTCCCGAGGTCCTTTTCGCGCTTCAACCAGACAGCCGGCCACCGGGTCGCGCCGGCGATCGCCTGCATGGGAGTCATTCCGAGGTCGACCCACGTGGCGAGCTCGCGCCACGTCGAATCGGTGTGGAAATTGCCGGGGATCCCGGAGTCGGTTCCGACGAGGAGCGTGACGCCGGTCTCGCGCAACTGCTTGAATTTCGCGGCCAGGGTCGGGAGCCGGCGGCGAACCAGCTGGAAGTACGGCAGACCGGTGATGTTCCGGAGCGACTCCCGGATGTCCTTGACGAGGTCGGGGGCGAGGTTCGCCTGCCAGCGCGGGTCATCGAGCCGGCCCGGAAAGACGTCGGCGGTGTAGGCGGAAAGGAAAAGCCCCTCGACGGTCGGGCACCAGGCGAGCCCCTGATTGCGCTTGCGGAGCGCGGCGAGGATGTCGTCGGGATACGCGGGCTCCGTCGCGAGACCGGTGTGCTCGAAGCAGTCGACACCGTGCTTCAGCCCGACGCGAATCTCGTCTTCCCGATGTCCGTGGGCGACGACGGGGCGCCCCGCCGCGTGCGCCGTCTCGACGATCGCGCGGACCTCTTCGTCCGTCATCTGATCCTGATCGATGAGTTTGATCAGGTCGACGCCGGCATCCACGACCTTCCGGACCTTGGCGCGAGCGTCGGCGGCTCCCGTCACGCCCCAGCGAAACTCCTTCTCGTAGTCGTTGTACGGCGCGTGCTGAAGAAACGGTCCCGACACGAACAGCCGGGGCCCCGGGATCTCGCCTTTCTCGATCCGCCGCTTGACCAGAAGGATGTCCTCGAGCGGCGCGCCGAGATCGCGAGCGAAGGTAACGCCGCTCTCGAGGAGCTGCCGCGCCGCCGCCGGCATGATCTCCGCGGCGAATCTCGGGCGATAGGTCCGGTCCCAATGCTCATAGTCGCCGTGCCCCAGGATCATCAGGTGGACGTGCATGTCCGCGAGACCCGGCAGGACGCTCATGCCGCGCGCGTCGATCGTCGGCGTGCCGGGCGGGACGGGCACTTCGGCCCGGGTGCCAACCGCCACGATCCGCTCGCCGGCGATCAGCACGACGCCGTCCTCGATCGGCTTCCCTTCGTAACCGTCGATGACGCGGCCGCCGACGAGCGCGAGCGTGGGCTTGCCCGACGGTTCCGCGGCCAGGGTCGGGGTGGCGAAAAGGAGCGCGGCGAACAGGAGAGCGAGGCGGCGCATGGGCTGGATATCCTAGCCGGAAATGGCGGGCCGAAAGCGGAAATCGACGGAGAGACCCGGGACGCCGGCGGCGGAGAGCCGGCAGCTGACAGCCGACCCATCCTCGTATAAGGTTCCGACGCGTTGCGAGGAGGCTTCGTGAAAAGACCGTTCCGCGCGAGGGTGGCGCTGGTGGGCCTGGGACCGATCGGCATCGAGGTCGGCAAGGCGCTCGTCGGCCGGCCTAACGTCGAGCTTCTCGGGGCGGCCGATCCCGCGCCCGACAAGGCGGGGCGCTCGATCGCAGAGGTCCTCGGGTCTTCCGGAGAGGGCCCGTACGTCGACTCGACCGCGGCGGAGCTCTACTCCCGGTCCGCCCGCGAGCGGGGGAAGTCCGACGTGGTCATTCTCTGCACCGGGTCGCGCCTCGACAGCGTCGCCCCCCAGATCGAACAGGCGATCGAGGCGGGGCTTCACGTCGTGTCGACGTGCGAAGAGCTCTCATTTCCGGAACTGCGCCACTCGGCCCTCGGCCGCCGGATCGACGAGCGGGCCCGCGCGCGCGGCGTCGCCGTCCTCGGGACGGGCGTCAACCCCGGGCTCGTCATGGATCGGCTCGCCCTCTCCGCGGCGGCCGCGTGCGTGCGTGTCGAGCGCGTAAAGGTGACCCGCATCGTCGACGCGGCGAAGCGGCGAGGCCCGCTTCGCGCGAAAGTCGGGGCCGGGCTGACCCGGGAGCAGTTCGCGACGGGCGTTTCGGCCCGAAAGCTCGGCCACGTCGGGCTCTCCGAGTCGGCGGCCATGCTCGCCCTGGGGCTCGGCCTGGCGATCGAGGAGATCACCGAGACCATCGAGCCCGTGATCGCGGAACGGGAGACGGACGGAGTGCCGGCGGGTCACGTCCTCGGCCTGCACCAGATCGCGCTCGTTCAGGGGGGGGACGAACCGCGCGTGATCCTCGACCTGACGATGGCGGTCGGCGTCAGCGACCCGTCGGACACGATCGAGATCGCGGGGGATCCCCCCGTGCACCTGCGTGTCTCGGGGGGCTTCCACGGCGACCGTGCCACCGTGGGCTGCGTGGTCAACGCGATCCCGTTCGTCGTCGACGCGCCGGCGGGCCTCCACACGGTGGTGACGCTGCCGCTCTTCGGGCTGCTGCCGCAAGAGGCCTGAACAGCTGTCAGCTGTCAGCTCTCAGCTCTCAGCTGTCAGCTTTTTCTACCGGGCGTCCTTTCCCTCTTTTGCGGTCGTCAGCCTCGCTCCGCTGGACAAACGTTCCAAGGGGCGCGCCGCCTGACAGACTGCGGCGGTGCACGTCCTCGAAACCACGACGCAGGTCCCTGCCCCCATCGAGGAGGTCTTCGCGTTCTTCTCGGACCCGGGGAATCTCGCCCAGATAACTCCTCCCTGGTTGCGATTCCGGATTGCTTCTCCCGCCCCGGAACGAATCGAGGAGGGCGCGCGGATCGAGTACCGCATCCGCTGGCTGGTCTTCACCCTGCGCTGGGTGACGGTCATCTCCCGGTGGGTCGCCGGAGTCGAATTCCAGGACCGACAGGAACGCGGCCCGTACCGCACCTGGATCCACACGCACCGCTTCGAGCGCGACGGAGCCGGCGTGCTGATGCGGGATCGGGTCGAGTACGAGCTTCCCTTCGGCGCGCTCGGGCGAATGGCCCACACCCTCCTGGTCCGGCGCCAGCTCGAGGGGGTCTTCGATTATCGCCGCCAGGCGATCGAGGGGATCTTCCCCGCGATCCCTCGTTGAACGGCCAGCCACTTGAACACGATCATTCACTGGTTCCGGCGGGACCTCCGGCTCACGGACAACACGGCGCTGGCGGCCGCGGCGCGCGACTCCGGCCGCGTGGTCCCCGTGTTCGTTCTCGACGACCATTACGGCGACGATCCGGGGATCGGGCCCGCGCGCTTTCGCTTCCTGCGGGAGAGTCTCGAGGAGCTCGAAGGCGCCCTCGCGCCGGCCGGCGGACGGCTCGTCGTCCGGCCAGGTCCCGCGTCGCGCGCGCTGCCCGACCTGGCCGCGGAGACGGGTGCGACGGCCGTCTACGCCAACGCCGAGATCGGTCCCTATCCGGAGGCGCGCGACTCGGCGGCTCTGGAGGCGCTGCGCCGCGAAGGAATCGAGCTGCTCCTCTTCGCCGACGCTCTTCTGGTGGAGCCCGACGCGCTTCTCTCCGGGTCGGGCGCCCCGTACGCCGTCTACGCCCCCTTCGCGCGCCGGTGGCAGGCGGCGGAGAAGCGCCCGCCGGTGGCCCCTCCCGTCCGGCTCGGGACACCGCCGCTTCGAAGCGTGCCGCTCCCGCGCGTGCGCGCCTGGCGCGATCTCCTTGCGGATCCTCTCTCGCCCCGCGGCGGCGAGTCCGAAGCCCGCCGCCTGCTGGCGCGGTTTGCGGCGGGCGCTCTCGCCCGATACGGCGTCGAGCGCAATTTTCCCGGGCGCGAAGGAACGTCCCGTCTCTCCCCTCACCTGCACTTCGGGACCATTTCTCCGAGGACGGTGCTCGCGAAGATCCTCGACGGCTCGCCCGGCGGCCGCTCGCCATCCCCCGCGAACGGATTCCTGGGGGAGCTCGCCTGGCGGGACTTCTACCATCACGTGCTCTTCCACTCTCCGCGCGTCGCGAGCGAGAGCTTCCGTCCGGAGCTCGACGCCCTCGCCTGGCGGTCGAATCCGACCGGGCTCGCCGCGTGGCGGGCCGGAGAGACGGGCTATCCCCTCGTCGACGCGGCGATGCGCGAACTTTCGACGACCCACTGGATGCACAATCGCGCGCGGATGGTGGTCGCCTCCTTTTTGACGAAGGACCTCCACGTTCACTGGCGCGAAGGCCAGACGTGGTTCGAGCACGAGCTGGCCGACGCGGATCTCGCCAGCAACAACGGCGGGTGGCAGTGGGCCGCCGGGTCCGGAACGGACGCCGCGCCCTATTTCCGGATCTTCCATCCCGTTCTCCAGTCGAAGAAGTTCGACCCGGACGGCGCCTACATCCGCCGTCACGTCCCCGCCCTGGCGAACGTGCCGGCCGAAAAGCTGCATGAGCCGTGGACGATGACCGCGGCGGAACAGGCCGAGTCGGGATGCCGGATCGGCCGCGACTATCCCGCGCCGATCCTGGATCATGCGGTGGAGAGGAAGGTGGCATTGAGGTTGATGAAGGAGCTCGACGAAAAACGCCGGTAAGGCTTCTTCCGGAAGCAGCGTCGAGCGTTAAGCGTTGAGCGTTCGAAGCGACTCTCGTATAACTGTCAACCTGGAACTCACGACTCTCAACCGTCTTTCTGACTCTCGACTCTCAACTCTCAACTTTCGTGAACCCCCCCGCGCCTCACCTCGAGATCCGGCCCGAAGGGCTGTATGCGCCGGCGTTCGACGCCTGGATCGACCCCCACGCGCCGGCGCCTCGCGCGATCGTCTCTCACGCGCACGCGGACCACGCGGCGGCCGGGCACGGCGAGGTCTGGGCGACGCCGCAGACGCTCGGCATCTACCGGCGGCGCAACCCGGACTGGATCGGCGAGGCGCGGCCGCTGGCGTTCGGAGAGTCCGCCCGGGGCAACGGCGCCGAGCTGACTCTCTTTCCTTCCGGCCACATTCTCGGATCCGCGCAAGTGAGGATCGAAGGGACCGAGGGCTCGGTGCTCTACACGGGAGATTTCCGGCGCGGCTTCTCGCGAACGGCGACGCCGGCGCAGGCCCCGGCCTCCGACGTCCTCGTGACGGAGACGACGTTCGGCCTCCCCGTTTTTCGCTTTCCCGCGCGGCCCACACTCGAAGCGCGGCTCGTGGCCGCGTGCCGTTCCGCTCACGAGGACGGCGTCATCCCGGTCCTTCTCGCCTACGCGCTCGGCAAGTCCCAGGAGGCGGCGCTCGTGCTGGCGGAAGCGGGGATCCCGACGGTCCTGCACGGGGCAGCGTGGAAGCTCGTCCCCGAATACGAGGCGGCGGGGTTCGCGTTTCCCCTCTCTCGCCCGTACGACAGCGGCCCGGCCCGGCCGGGCGAGGTCCTGATCGTCCCGCCGCACTGCGCCCGCACGCCTGTCGTCCGGCAGGTGAAGAGGCGGCGCATCGCGTATCTCTCCGGTTGGGCCCTGCGGGAGGCGTCCCGCGCCGAGCATGACGCGGAGATCCTCCTGCCTTTTTCGGATCACGCGGACTTCGACGAGCTTCTCGCCCACGCGGCGCAGGTCGCTCCACGCCGCGTCCTGACCCACCACGGCTATGCGCGGGACTTCGCCCGGATCCTGTCCGGCCGCGGCGTCGAGGCCGTTCCGCTCGCGGAAGGGGGCGAGCGCAGCGCGGAGGACCCGTGAGCGAGTACCGCGCCCTCGCCGAAGCCCTGGAAGGCGTCGCCGCGACCCGGAGCAAGCTCGTCAAGATCGAGCGCCTGGCGGCCGCGCTCGCTCCCCTGTCCGGCGATGAGCTGATCGCGGCCGCCCGCCTGCTCTCCGGGTCGCCTTTCGCCGAGTGGGAGCAGACGGTCACCTCGGTCGGCTGGGCCACCCTGGCGCGCGCGGCGAGCGCCGTCACCGGCTGGGACCTGGAAACGATCGGCGCCTCCGCGCGAGCGATCGGCGACCTGGGCGAGGCGATCGGCCTGATGCTCCCGCGGGAGGAGGCGGTCGGTCCGATCGCCGCCGCCGTGCGGGCGATCGGCGGCCGGGGCGAGGCGATCGAGCGGATGCTGCGGGAAGAACAAACCGGCGGCCCGGCGCCCCTCCAGATCCTCGAGGTCGACGGGCGGCTGCGAGAGCTCGCGGGGATGAGGAAGGCCGCACAGAAACAGGCGACGCTCGAGGACCTGCTCCGCCGCGCGAGCCCCGTCGAGGCACGCTATCTCGTCAAGACGCTCTCCGGCGGGCTGCGCGTCGGCGCCGATCTCGCGACGGTCGAGGAGGCCGTCGCCGCCGCGTTCGGGGCCGATCGCGATGCGGTCGCCCGGGCGCACCGGGACTGCGGGGACATCGGCGAGACCGCCGAGGCGGCTCGGGCCGGCCGGCTCTCCGAGATCCGCTTCCGCCTCTTTCATCCCATCGGGTTCATGCTCGCCTCCCCGATCGAGAACCCGCAGAACATCGTCGAGGAGCTCCCTCTCTTCGCCGTGGAGGACAAGTTCGACGGGATCCGCGCGCACGCGCACAAGTCGGGCTCCCGTGTGACGCTCTTCTCCCGGACGCTCGACGACGTCACCGCGCAGTTTCCCGAGATCGCTCTCTCGCTCGCCGCGCCGCCCGGTCAGTTCCTGCTCGACGGGGAGATCGTCGCCTGGACGGGCGATCGCGTCGGGTCCTTCTTCCGTCTCCAGAGGAGGCTCGGGAGGAAGGCCCCGCCGGCGGACCTTCTTGCGGAGATCCCCGTCGCCTTCATCGCGTACGACTGCCTCGCTTCGGGCGAAACGCCTCTCTTCGAGCGCCCGTGGCGCGAGCGCCGCGCCGAGCTCGAGCGGCTGGCGCAGGGGGGCGGGTTCCTGCTCTCTCCCGTGCGGCGCGCGTCGGACGCGCCGGGTCTCGAGGCGTTTTTCTCGGAAGCGCGAGAGCGGGGCAACGAGGGCCTGATGTTCAAGCGCGAGGACTCGCCGTACCAGGCGGGAAAGCGCGGCCGGGCGTGGCGCAAGTGGAAAAAGGCTCTCGCGACGCTCGACGTCGTCGTCACCGCCGTCGAGCAGGGGAACGGAAAACGCGCCGGGATGCTCTCGGATTACACCTTCGCCGTGCGGGACGGCGATCGCCTGGTCAACATCGGAAAGGCCTACAGCGGCCTGACGGACGAGGAAATCCGGAGAATGGGCGCGGTGTTCCGAAAGATTACCGTCGCCAGATACGGTCCCGTCCGCGCGGTGGCTCCCGAAGTCGTGCTCGAGGTCGCCTTCGACACGATCCAGAAGAGCAGCCGCCACAAGTCAGGCTTCGCTCTCCGGTTTCCGCGCATCGTCCGGATCCGGGAGGACAAGACCCCGGCGGAAGCGGACACCGTCGAGACCGTCGAGGGGATCTGGAGGGGGATTCAGGGTTTGGAGCCGGGTTGAGCGTTGAGCGTTGAGCGTTCAGTGTCCGAAAAGACGGGTCGCCCAAAAAAAGGCGGGCCCGGCTCAAACGGCCGGGCCCGAGGAAGGAAGGTATCGTGTGCTGACCGTTAAAACCGGGCCGGCAACCCTCTCATTCCCGCGGCAGGTTGTCAGGAAACTGAAAACTGAGAACTGAAAACTGACGACTACTCCGGCCCTATCTCGTACTCTTCCGGGGACAGCGTGGCGTCCGCCTGGATCTCCAGGTCGACCCCGAGCCGTTCCTGGACATCCTCGAGGATCGTCCTCTCTTCCTCCGCCAGGAGACGCGCCAGGGAGGGCGGGACCCGCACCTGGATCGTCTCCCCGCGGCTGTAGAGCGAGGGAGGGCGGAGCAGGTCCCGCCGCAGGTCGAGCGCGAGCGTCAAGTCCGCCCGCACGCGGCCGCGCCCCGAACAGCACGGGCACGGCGTCGTCAACGTCTTTTCGAGGTTGCCGCGGGAGCGCTGCCGTGTCACCTCGACCAGGCCGAACTCGGACAGTTGCAACAGGCGCGTTCGCGCGCGGTCGCGGGCGAGCTCGAGCTCGAACTTCTCGAAGACCTCGCGCCGATGCGCGAGATCTGCCATATCGATGAAGTCGATGACGAGGAGGCCGCCTAAGTCCCGCAGCCGGATCTGACGCGCGATCTCCGGCACGGCCTCGAGATTGGCCGCGAAGACCGTGTCTTCCAGGCCGTCCTTCCCGACGAATTTTCCGGTGTTCACGTCGATGGCCACCAGGGCTTCGGTCTGCTGGATGACGATCGAGCCTCCCGAGGGAAGCTCCACGTGGCGGCGCAGTCCTCGCGAGATCTCCTGCTCGACTCCGGCCGTCTCGAAGAGGGGCGGCTCGCTCGGGCAGAGCTCGACGGCGGGGACGAGCGACGGCGCGACCGCGCCGAGAAATTCGATCAGGCGGGCGTGGGTCGGCTCGTCGTCGACGCGGATCGCGGCGAAATCCGTAGACACGAGATCCCGCACGATCCGCAGGGCGAGGTCGAGCTCGCGGTGAAGGAGAGCCGGAGCGGCCGAGCGCTCCGCCTGCCGGGCGATGCGGCCCGCGAGCTCCATCAGGTAGCGCTGATCGGCGGCGAGCTCCGCGGGGCCGGCGCCGGCGGCGGCCGTGCGCGCGATCAGCCCCCCCGACCCGGGAAGCTCTCCCAGAAGCTGGCGCAGCCGGTCGCGTTCGGCCTCGTCGCTGATGCGGCGGGAGATCCCGATTTCGCGGGTGGACGGAAGGTACACGAGGGTCCGTCCGGGAAGCGACAGAGCGGCGGTCACCCGCGGGCCCTTGCCCGACATCGGGTCCTTCGTGACCTGAACGACGATCTCCTGCCCTTCCTTGACGAGGTCGTCGATCCGGGGCCGATCCTCGGAAGGCGAGCCGCTCCCCGCGTTGACCGCGATGTCGTCCCGTTCCTCTTCGACGGTCCCCGGCACGGCATCCTCCACGTAGAGGAACGCGTCGCGATCGAGACCGATGGAGACGAACGCGGCCTGCATCCCCGGAAGAACGCGATGCACGCGGCCGAGGTAGATGTTGCCGACGAGCCCCCGGTGTCCCCGGCGCTCGTGGAACACCTCGACCACGCGCTGGTCTTCCATCAACGCCACCCGTGTCTCGGGCGGCGTCGCGTTGACGAGGAGGTCCTTCCTCACGCGTTCGCGAACCGGCGATAGTGAACGCCCAGGATGAGACCGATCGAGAGAAACGTGGTCGCGACCGAAGAACCGCCGTACGAGACGAGCGGCAGCGGAATTCCGGTCGTCGGCAGAAGACCGATCATCATCGACGCGTTCACCATGACGGAGAAGAAGATCACGGCCGCGAGGCCGAGAATCAGAAACACTCCTCCCCTGTCGCGCGCGATGCCGGCGAGAGTCAGCGACCGCAGCACGAGAGTCGCAAAGAGCCCGAGAATGAGGATTACCCCCAGGAATCCCCACTCTTCGGCGATGACCGCGAAAATGAAGTCGGTGTGCTGGACCGGAAGAAACCGCAGCTGGCTCTGGGTCCCCGAGCGGAATCCCTTTCCGGTGAATCCGCCCGATCCCACGGCGATCTTGGACTGCCGCACCTGGTACCCGGACTTCAAGACGTCCTGATCGGGATTGAAGAAGGTCGAAATCCGCTGCTTCTGATAGTCCTTCAGGAAGAACCACGCGCCTCCCGCGCAGACCGCCAGCACGAGGAAGATAGCGATCCAGCCGCGCAGCGGAAGGCCGCCGAAGAAGAGCCCGACCGCCAGGAGGGGAAGGATCGTCAGCGCGAGCCCGAGGTCCGGCTGGAGGAACACCAGCAGAAAGGGGATCCCGACGATCGCGCCGAGCTTGACGAACGCGGACAGGCGCAGACGGCCGTCGTCCTCGTTCTCGAAGAGGTAGGCCACGAGGAGCGCCGTCGAGATCTTCGCGAGCTCTGCCGGCTGGAACTGGAAGGAGCCGAACCGGATCCACGACTTGACGTTCTGTATCCGAGCGCCGAAGAAGAGCAGGTAGACGAGGGGCACCAGGGTCGCACAGTAGAGGGGAAAGGAGATCTTCAGCAGCGTGCGGTAATCGAAGAGAACCGCGGCGATCAGTCCCGCGAGACCGACCGCGACCCAGACGGCCTGTCGGGTGGCGAGACCCTGGAGCCGTCCGGCGCCGGTCGTCGACGCAACGAAGAGGATTCCCAGAAGCGCGAGAGAGAGCGCGCAGCCCAGGATGACGAGATCGAGGCGCCGGGGAACGGAGGTGACGCCGCTGATCACCGGCCGCCTCCACCGCTTCGGGCGACCGTGACGAAGTCGGCCGGCCTCGGCTTCTCTGCGCGCTGCTCCGGCCGCGGCGCCGGCGGCTCCGGCATCGGCTTCCCGAATCGCTTCAGGAAGAGGAGCTTCGCGAGAGGCGCTGCCGAGAGGTTTCCATGTCCGCCGTTTTCGACGAAAACGGAGACGACCATCTCGGGCTCGTCGCGCGGCGCGAAGCCGGCGAACCAGCCGTGGTTGCCGAGCTTCCTCTTGTCCGCGCCGGCCTTGATCGTCGACTCGCGGCCGATGACCTGCACCGTACCGGTCTTTCCGGCGGCCTCCACCCCCGGAACGTGCGATCCGAAGGCCGTTCCGCCGGGCTCGTTCAGCACGGCCCACATGCCGTCCTTGACGATCGCGAGCTTGGAAGGATCGAGCACGATGCCGTCACGGGTCTCCGACCGGTATCGCAGGCGCTTGCCGCTGTGCGGCTCCTGCGACGCGTAGAACAGGTGGGGCGTGGGCAGGCGGCCGTCCTCGACGAGCGCGGAGAGAGCGCGCGCGATCTGGAGCGGAGTCACGAGGACAGGACCCTGTCCGATCGCGACGGAAATGGTCTCGCTCGGATACCAGCGGGCGTGCCGCTTCTGGAGCGCCCACTCCTCGGAGGGGACGAGCCCGTTCTTCTCGTACGGAAGGTCCACTCCGGTCGGAGATCCGAACCCGAAGCTCTTCGCGATCGCGGCGATGCGGTCGACGCCGAGACGATGCCCGAGTGCGTAGAAGTAGACGTCGCAGGACACCTTGATCGCGTTGCGGAGATTGACGGTGCCGTGGCCGCCCTTCTTGTGACACTGAAACGTGCGGCCGTAGTAGGTCGCGTGGCCGGGACAGAACACCGTCGCGTCCGGATCCACGAGGCCCTGTGCGAGAGCTCCGTACGCAATGAACACCTTGAAGACGGAGCCGGGAGAGAACGCGTTCTGGATCGCGCGGTTCTGGAGAGGATGATCCCCGTCGGTCAGGAGCGAGTTCCACTCCTTCGCGCTGACGCGCCGGGTGAACCAGTTCGGGTCGTACGAGGGCGAGGAGACGAGCGCGAGGATCTCGCCGGTCCTCGGATCGAGGGCGACCGCGGAGCCGACTTTGTCCTTGAAATACGCCTCGGCGATCTCCTGGAGGCCGAGATCCAGCGTCACGAAGAGGTTCTGGCCCGGACGCGCTTCGAG
This sequence comes from Thermoanaerobaculia bacterium, assembly GCA_038203955.1. GTDB lineage: Bacteria > Acidobacteriota > Thermoanaerobaculia > UBA5066 > Gp7-AA6 > JALYUA01. The sequence continues at coordinate 21,139 of JBBRDK010000015.1, forward strand.
GCGGCGCTCCTCCGCCGTCTCGCGGCCGTGGGAGTCGACGATGACACGCCGCTCTCCATTGACACCCGCCAGGAGCCGTTCGTATGCGCCCTCGATTCCCTTCTGACCGATCCAGTCGCCGAGCCGATATCCGTTCTCGGTTGCCTTCACCTGGTCGAGGTTCGCTTCCGAGAGGTACCCGAGCGCGTGCGCCGCCGAAGCGCCGTGCGTATAGAGCCGCCGCTGCGACACGGTGATCGCGAACTCCGGGTGCTCGGGGGCATGCGCTTCGATCCCGGCGACTTCCTCGATGCCCAGGTTCTCGGCGATCGTGATCGGAAGAAACTCGGGATCGCGCAGCCCGCGGTCCACCCGCGCCTTCACCTGTTCGCGGGGAATCTTCAGCACCTCGGAGGCGAGGCCGATCGAGGAACCCAGGTTCTTCGCTTCCCGGCGATACAGGTGGAGCGTGTACGCCGGCTCGTTGTCGACGAGGATCGCGCCGTTGCGGTCGAGGACGTAACCGCGCGGCGCGTTGATGCGAACGGAGCGGATGCGATTGCTCTCGGAGAGCGTGTAGTAGTAGTCGCCGCGAACGATCTGGGTGTACCAGTACGACGTCGCGAGGATCGCGAACACGGCGCCCACGAGAATGCGCGACCACTCGATCCGGCGGTTGATCCCCTGTCGGTTCTCGCGAACTCTCAGCATCGGGCACGCCCCGCGGCGGCAGGAGGCGGGAGAAGGCGGGCGGAAGGCGAACGAAGGGCGGAGGGCGAAAAGGGCACCGAGGCCTCGACAGGGATTTTTCGATTCCCGTTTCCCGTTTTCCGATTCCCGGCCCCCGTGCTCCTCACCGCAGCCTCCTCAGGCGCCTCTTTTCCCACCAGTCCTTCCAGGGGAAGATTCGCGCGGCTTCCAGTATCGCCCCGGTTGCCCCCGTCGCGAGGGCGCGCCAGATGCACTCCTTCGAGAAAAGAACCACGGGGGCCTGGAGCAGGAGCGACGCCAGGGCCGCCACGATCGCGTCGTTGGCGAGGGAAGCGGCGGCCAGCGCCGCCCCGACGGCCCACATACCCCCGAACATGACCCGCAGCGACAGAAGAGCGAGCACGTAACCGATCGCGGCCTTCGCGAAGGCATTCATCCCTAGGAGGTCGCTCGAGAGCGCGTCCTCGAGAAGCCCCGTCCCGCCGCCGAAAAGGACGGCCGTGACCGAGTCGCCCGCCCGGGCCACGATCGCGGTCGCCACGAGGAAGGCGTCGATCGGCCAGATGCTCCGGTACCGGGAGCCTCCCAGGAGGAGCTGCACCGCCGTCGCCGCGGTCACGAGAACGGCGACGCGCTTCCACTTCACGGCGTACCACTCCGCGCTCCTCCCGGACTCTCGGTCACGGCGGGCGACGGCGCCAGCACGAGGACGTCTGTCAGTCGTGAAAAGGATGCGGCCGGGATGACACGGATCTCCAGGAAGAGGCTGCTCCCCCGGGTCACGCTCGCGACGCGGCCGATGGCGACTCCGCGCGGGTAGATTCCGTCGATGCCCGCGGATTCGACCGGATCTCCCGTCTGCACCCGCGACGTGGTGGGGATGTTGTTCAAACGGAGAGCGCCGCGGCCGTCGCCCTTCACCACACCGGTCTCGCCGGTGCGCGACAGGCGCGCGCCGGCGGCCGCGGACGCGTCGACTAAGAGTTGCGCGCGCGAGATCGACCGGCCGACCGTCACGACGCGTCCGACGAGCCCCTCGGAGACAGCGATCGGAGATCCCGGGACGACGCCGCTCGAGGATCCCGCGCCGATCAACGCACTTTGAAGTCCCGCCCGGTTCTCGATCAAGAGAACGGGGGCTGTCCCCACCACGTTCGGGAGCACAGCCGCGGCCGCCGCCAGCCGCCGGTCCCGTCCCGACTGCGACAGCTCCGCGCGAAGCTGAAAGAGCTCGCGGTCCTTGGCCGCCATCTCCGTCTTGAGCCGCTCGTTCTCGGAGCGCGCGCGAAAAAGTCCTCCCGTGGAATCGACGGCGCCCGACACCGCGCGCGAGACGGCGGAGACGGCGGACGCGAGAGGAGCCGCGCCCGTGAGCACCCAGGACTGAAGGACCGATCCTCGGCGGCCGCGGGCGGGGGCCTGCGCCGAGAGGATCAGAACGCAGAAGACGAGCGTCGAGGCGAGGACGACGCCCCCGCGGCGGGGCCGGAGATTGAGGGCATCGACACGGGCGCTCGTGAATCTCATCGCGCCCCGGGGGCGAAGCCGGGAAACGGGAAACGAGAAACGTGAAACGGCCTGGCACTCGAAATTGTGATCACCCGGAGATCCTCGCGCGCTTCGATTCCCGATTCCGATTCCCGATTTCCGTCCTAAGTGATGCTGATCTTTCGGAGCAGATCCATGTCGGTGAGCATGGCTCCTGTTCCGAGAACGACCGATGCGAGCGGATCTTCGGCGTACGAGATCGGCAGGCCGGTCTCTTCGCGCAGACGCCGGTCGAGGTTGCGCAGAAGCGACCCGCCCCCCGTGATGATGATTCCCTTGTCCATGATGTCGGCGGAAAGCTCCGGCGGCGTCCTCTCGAGGGCGACTCGAACGCTCTCGACGATCGCGGCGACGACTTCGGAGAGCGCCTCCCGGACCTCCTCGTCGGTCAGAGTCAGGGTCTTCGGGACTCCCTCGACCAGGTCTCGGCCCTTGACGTCCATCGTCAGCGGCTGATCCAGAGGGTGTGCCGAGCCGATCTCGATCTTGATCTGCTCGGCGGTGCGCTCGCCGATCAGCAGGTTGTACTTGCGTTTGACGTACTGGATGATCGCCTCGTCCATCTCGTTCGACGCAATGCGCACCGAGCGGCTGTAGACGATCCCCGCGAGCGAGATCACGGCGACGTCCGTCGTGCCGCCGCCGATGTCGACGATCATGTTGCCCGCGGGCTCCGTGATCGGCAGCCCGGACCCGATCGCCGCGGCCATGGCCTGCTCGATGATGAAGACCTCGGAGGCGCCGGCGCGCAGGGCCGAGTCCTGCACGGCGCGTTTTTCGACCTGCGTGATGCCGGACGGCACGGAGATCACGATACGCGGGCGGACGAACAGAGACCGTCCGTGCGCCTTCTTGATGAAGTGATCGAGCATCTTCTCCGTCACCTCGAAGTCCGCGATGACGCCGTCCTTCATCGGCCGTATCGCGACGATGTTGCCGGGTGTCCGCCCCAGCATGTCCTTGGCCTCCGTCCCGACGGCCTCCACCCGATTGGTGATGTTGTTCACGGCGACGATCGAGGGCTCCCGGACGATGATCCCCTTGCCGCGGGCGAAGACGAGCGTGTTGGCCGTCCCGAGATCGACCGCGAGGTCGTTCGAGAAGATCGAGAAGATGGATTTGAAAGCCAAGAAAACCTCCGGAAGTTTTCAGTCCTCAGTTCTCAGTTCCCGTGGTCAGGCTGCTTCACTGATAACTGACAACTGATAACTGACAACTGACGACTGAGAACTGACGACTCATAGCGACTCCACGAACACTTTGACCGGTTTGACGGTTTCGTTTCCCGACGCGTCGACCGCTTTGATGACGAGAGTCGCGTATCCCTCGCGGTCGATCGTGATCGTCTTCTTGAAGGAGCCGTCCGACTCGACATCCGCCGGCTCCGCATTGACCGTCACGATGGCGCCCGGGCTCGTCTTGCCGAAGATCAGGAAGAGGTTGCCCATCTGCTGCGGCGGGGAGATCGCCAGATTCGGAGGCTGGGCGTGGCCCCCCATCCGCGGCGGCTCGGTGAGCATCTTGAACCGGCGCACGAGGCTCCAGTCGGAGGGATGGCTGTCGGGATTGATCGCGGCCACGCGCCAGAAGTAGGACCCTTCCCGCGAGACCTTCACGCGCGCGGCCGTCTCGACCCGGTCGTCGAGATCCACTTCCGTCGCATCCGGAACGAACAGGCGGGAACGGGAGATCTGGATGCGATACCGGACGGCTTTCGACACGGGACTCCATTTGAGCTCGATCTGATCGCCGGTTTTCAGATCGTAGATCCGGTTGTCGGCGGGCAGGACCAGTAGAGGCGATTCGGGCACGAGCACTTTAGCCGAAATCGCCCCGTTTCCGACCGTTGCGGTGACGTTTTCCCGCTCCGCGAGCACCATCGTCTCCTTGCCGGTCGACACGGTCGTCTTGCCCCGGAACGTGGTGACCGAGGTCTTCTCCCCCGCCGCCACGTCCACGGTGACGCGCGACTCGCGCTCGATGGCCGCGGTCGCGGCGTCGGTGGCGACCGTCGAGGAAGAGGAAGAGGTGTACACGTTGATCGCTCCGGAGATCATCTTCACCTGGCTCCCGCCCGCGTCGGCGGACGCCGGCCGGCGCACTTCGAAGAGCGAGCCCGGCCGCACCGTGTAGAGCGTCCCGTCGGAGAACATGATTTCCGCCGATCCGGTCCGCCCCGTCTTGATGAAGTCGCCGTCGAACAGGGCCTGACGCTGGCGGGCCGCCTCGAACGAGGAGTGCCCCGCCGTCTGGAGCGCGACGTCCCCCTCGACGAAGATGAAGGAGGCATCGCCCGACTCGTCCGCCGCCAGGCCGCCGAGAGCCCGCCGCGCGTACGATTGCGATTCGACGGCCAGCCGGAACGCGTCGTCCCAGCTCTTGCGGGAGAAGGATTCCTGCGCGCCCTTCAGGTAATCCCGCGCGGAGGCGACGTTCGAGCCGGGGCGCGTCGAGGCGGTCGAGGTCGCGGAGGCCCGCGTCAGAAGGGCGGTCGCGTTGGTGATCTCGGTTCGCGCCTTTTCTTCGGGGGACCGGCGGCTGCGGACGTAGACGAAGTAGCCCAGGATCCCGGCGGCGATCACGACGAGAGCGAAGATCCCCCACTGGCGCAGCTTGTCGATCGGGATGACAAACCAATCAATATCGCCGCCCACCGGCTGGTTGGGCTTCCGCTTCGGCATAAACCTCCGGAATTGCGAGACTTAACCGTATATTTATAGCATAAACAGGGAGTCGGAAGGCGGGAGGCGGCAGGCGGTATGCGGAAAAACCGGGCTCCTGACGCCGGGCCTGAGGGACGAGAAACGGCGAGGGGCTGTCTCCGATCGGATAGGGCCAGGCGAACTGTCCGCCTTCCGCCTCCCGTCTTCGGCCTCGCGGCCTTCTTTCCGCTATAGTCGCCCGTTCTCATTTTCCGACGGAGGGGACCCGGATGTTGAAGACCATGCGCGAGAGTTTCCACAAGCTGAAGTGGACGCTCTTCGCGGTCATTCTCGTGTTCGTGCTCGGTTTCGTCTTCTTCTCCGGGGGAGGAGGGGGCGGCAAGGACAACGCCAGCGCGGTCGTCGCCAAAGTCGGCGGGGACTCGATTTCCGCTGTCGACTTCGACCGGCAGTACCGGGCGCAGCTCCAGAACCAGCAGCGGATGTACCAGGGGAACCTGTCTCCCGAGCTCATCCGGGCCATGGACCTGCCGCGCCAGGTCCTGGACGGGATGATCGACAGGATCCTGCGCCTCGAATCCGCCCGGCGGATGCACCTGAAGGTGTCGGACCAGGAGGTCGCCCAGAAGATCGCCGCCTACCCCGCCTTTCAACAGAACGGGCAGTTCGTCGGCCGCGATCAATACGAGCGCTTTCTCCGCGCCAACAACTACACCCCGGACCGGTTCGAGGACGAGGTCAGGGAAGACCTGCTCCTCCAGAAGTACTCGACGCTCGTCAAGTCCTCCGTCCTGGTTTCCGACACCGATGTCCAGCGCGAGTTCGCCTCCCGCAATGAGAAGGCGTCCATCGAATACATCAAGATCCCGTCGTCGCGGCTCGAGAGCGCCGTTCAGTCCACCGACGCGGACCTGAGGGCGTACTTCGACAAACACAAGGAGCGCTACCGCGCGACCGAGCAGCGCAAGATCAAGTACCTGATCGTCGAGCGGGGGAAGGTCCGCGGAAAGACTGTCGTGCCGGAGCCGGAGCTGCGCGCCGACTACGAGAGCCGGAAAGGGAGCTTCTCGGTTCCCGAGCAGGTCGTCGCGGCGCACATCCTGGTCAAAACGGACCCGGCCGCCGCCGGCGCCGGAGACGCAGCGGCGCGCGAGAAGGCCGAGAAGCTCGTCGAACGGGCGAAAAGGGGAGAAGACTTCGCGAAGCTCGCGAACGAGAACACCGACGACCCTTCGGGCAAGGGATCCGGCGGTCAGCTTCCCCCGTTCGCGAAGGGACAGATGGTTCCGGAGTTCGAGGAAGCGGCCTTCAACATGGCGCCCGGCGAGATTCGCGGCCCCATCAAGACGCAATTTGGCTATCACGTGATCAAGCTGGTCTCGAAGACGCCGCCCCACACGCGGACGTTCGAGGAGATGCGCGCGCAGATCGCCTCGGAGGTCACGGAGAAGCGGGTCGAAGCGGAAACCGACCGGCGGGCGCGGGCTCTCGCCGATCGCGTCAAGGGGATGTCGAGCACGTCCGATGACGAGCTTCGGAAGCTCCAGGACGACGTCGTCAAATACGAGACCAGCGAATGGATCTCGAAGGGAGAGCCCATCACAGGACTCGGAGCGAACCCGCGCGCGAACGACGAGGCCTGGTCCCTGAAGGTCGGACAGATCTCCAAGGACCCGGTGACGACTCCCCGGGGGCCGGCCTTGATCCGGCCTTCGGAAGAGCGCCCGGCCGGGATCCCGGCCTTCGAAGAGCTGAAGGGGCGCCTCTCCCAGGACTTCCTGACGGACCGTCGCGAGCGCGAGGCGCAGGAGAAGCTCGCCCCGGCGGCGAAGGAGCTCGGCTCCGGGACGACACTCGCGGCGCTCGCCGCGCGTTACGAGACCGAGGTGAAGACCACGCCGGAATTCGGCCCGGGGGGCACGATTCCGGAGATCGGAAACGCTCCCGCGCTCGCCACGGCGGTGTTCCAGACGGCGAAAGGCCAGTCCGGCCCGCCGGTCTCGGTGCCGGGCGGGTTCGTGCTGTTCCGGGTGTTGACGCGCTCGGCCTCGGAGCCCGCGCAACTCGCGGCGCAGCGCGACGAGATCCTGGAAACGCTGCGATCGCGCGAGGCCGAGAGGCTTCTGCGGTCGTATCTCCTCCAGCTCCGCGCCGAACGCAAAGTGGAAGTCAACGACGAGATCCTGAAGACGTTTTTGCCGGAGCCCGGAGCCGCCAGACGGGGCTGACGCCGGCAGGGAAGGCGGGAATGAAGAAGCGCCGGCCGCTCGGCCTCGACACCCGCGCGGTTCACGCGGGGAAGATCTCCGACCCCTCCGGGGCGCTCGCGGATCCGATCTTCCAGACGGCGCCGTTCTCCTTTTCGGGGACGGACGCGCTGGAAAAGGCGGCAAACGGGCAGCCGCCAGACGCCTTCTATACCCGCGAAGGAAACCCGAACTGGTCCGCGGCGGAGAAGAAGCTTGCGCTCCTCGAAGGCGCCGAGGACGCCGCGCTCTTCGGCTCCGGCATGGGAGCGATCTCGACCGCTTTCCTGGCGCACTTGAAGTCCGGCGATCACGTCGTCGCCACCGAGGACCTCTACGGTGGCGCGATCCGTCTCTTCCGCGAAGTCCTCGAGCCAATTGGCGTCTCCTTCACCCTCGTGAAGACGGAGCCTCGTCCTCGGGTGGAAGAGGCGATCCGCGAGAACACCCGGTGGATCTACGTCGAATCGCCGACGAACCCTCTCGTGAAGATCGTGGACCTCGAGTTCGTGGGAGAGATTGCACGCCGGCGCCACGTTGCCGCGGTGATCGACGGCACGTTCGCGTCTCCGATCCTCCAGCGCCCGATCGAGCTCGGTTTCGACCTGGTCCTCCATTCCGCGACGAAGTACTTGAACGGCCATGCGGACGTCACGGCCGGCTTCGCGGCGGGGTCGCGGGCGATGCTCGAGCCCATCCGGTTCCGACGAACGCGCACCGGCGCGATCCTGGATCCTCACGCCGCGTTCCTGCTCGCCCGCGGGATGAAGACCGTGGGACTACGCGTGAGAGCGCAGTCGGAAAACGCGCTGCTGCTCGCTGGATTCCTGTCGAAGTCCGCGTCGGTCGAACGCGTCCACTACCCGGGCCTGCCGTCTCACGCCGGCCATGAGGCGGCGAGGCGTCAGATGGCCGCCTTCGGCGGGATGCTCGCCTTCGACGTCCGCGGAGGCCTCCCGGCCGCTCAGGCGTTTCTTTCCCGCCTGCGGCTCGTGACCCTCGCCACGTCGCTCGGTTCGGTCGAGACCACCGCGGATCTGCCCTGGCTGACGTCCCACCGCGCCATGGCGCCCGAGAAGAAGCGGGAGCTCGGAATCGAAGAGGGGACGATCCGCCTTTCCGTCGGGATCGAAGACATCGACGATCTCTGCGAGGACCTGGAGGAAGCGCTGGGATAGTTCTCAGTTGTCAGTTGTCGGTTTTCGGTTTTCGGTTTTCGGCCGTCAGACGTAGGGCCAGAACCGATAACTGAAATCTGACAACTCAGAACTCTTACAATCCCCTCCCATGATCGGCCGTCTCACCGGACGACTCGCGGAGAAGACACCCGACCAGCTCCTTCTGGACGTCGGAGGCGTGGGCTATCTCGTCCACATCCCCCTCTCGACCTTCTACGAGCTGCCCGAGCCGGAGAGCCCGACCTCTCTCTGGATTCACACGCACGTCCGCGAGGAGACCTTCGCGCTCTACGGCTTTCTTTCGCAGCGCGAACGCGCGCTCTTTCTCCTTCTTCTGACCGTCAACGGAATCGGCCCCCGGGTCGCGTTGACCGTCCTCTCCGGGATGCCCCCTTCCGAGCTCGTCGCCGCGCTCCGCACGCAGGACGTCCGGAAGCTGATGGGCGTTCCCGGGGTCGGGAAGAAGACGGCCGAGCGAATGGTGCTGGAGCTCGCCGAGAAGGCACAGAAGTTCTCGGAACCGGTGACCGCCGGCACGCCGCCCTCCATCGCCGCCGACGACGTCATCTCGGCTCTCGTGAATCTGGGTTACCGGAAGGCCGACGCGGAGCGCGTCGTCGAAGGCATCGCCCGCGCCGGCGCGCCACCCGATTTCGGGGACTATCTCAAGGCCGCGTTGAAAAAGTTGACGGGGGGGTAGGAAGTTGAGAGTGAGTTCAGAGTTGAGAGTCGAAACCTTGAAGCGCGCGAAAGTCCCCGCGCGGCCTTTTCCCCGTCTCGAACTCTCAACTCTCAACTCTCAACTCTAAACTTCTCCAATGTCGGACGAAAAAGACGTGCTCGCTGGAACCGCTCTCGACGACGACATCGCCGTCGAGCCGAAGCTGCGCCCGCAGTGGCTGGCCGAGTACATCGGACAGAAAAAAGTCCGGGACAACCTCGGTGTTTTTCTCCAGGCGGCCAAGGGGCGCGGGGATCCTCTCGATCACGTTCTGCTGACGGGCCCTCCGGGGCTCGGCAAGACGACGCTCGCCCACATCGTCGCCCGCGAGATGGGAGCGGGCCTCCGGGTCACGTCTGGTCCGATGATCACCCGCGCCGGGGATCTCGCGGGCATCCTGACGAACCTGCAGGCGAAGGACGTCCTGTTCGTCGACGAGATTCACCGCTTGAACCCGGCGGTCGAGGAGATCCTCTATCCCGCGATGGAGGATTTCCGGCTCGACATTCTGATCGGCGAAGGACCGATGGCGCGGACGATGAAGATCGACCTGCCGGCGTTCACGCTCATCGGAGCGACAACCCGGCCAGGGCTGCTCTCGCAGCCGCTACACGCCCGCTTCGGGATCGCGCTGCGCCTCGATTTTTACGACGCCGCCTCCCTCGCCCTGATCATCGACCGGTCGTCCCGGATCCTCGGCATCCGCATCGCGGACGAAGCGGCCCGGGAAATCGCGGGCCGGAGCCGCGGAACTCCCCGCATCGCGAACCGGCTCTTGAGAAGGCTGCGGGACTTCGCCGAGGTGGGCGGGAAGTCCTCCATCGATCTCGACACCGCGCGGCAGGCCCTCGCGCGGCTGGAGGTCGACGAGCACGGCTTCGACGAGGTCGATCGCAGGATCCTTTCGACGATCATCGAAAAGTTCGGCGGCGGCCCTGTCGGCATCGGCTCGATCGCCGCTTCGATCGGCGAGGATCGCGGAACCCTCGAGGACCTCTACGAGCCCTACCTCATCCAGGCGGGATTTCTCCAGCGCACCCCGCGCGGCCGGGTAGTCTCCGCGAGCGCGTACCGCCATCTCGGCATCACGCCGCCGCTCCGCGACGGATCGCTTTTTTAAGAGGCCGATGACGATGGACGCGCCTGCCCGCGGCGGCGCAGCGATGCCGCTCGCATCGATGGAGGGGCTTCAAAAGTGGAGTGGCCCCGGGCGTGCAGGGCCTGGGCCGTGCACACTCTTCGATCGCCGGTCGCGCCGGGAGCGGCTGCCGGCATGAAACGCGGGGTCCTGATTTACAACCCCACGGCCGGCCAGCGGGACCGCCGCGCTCGCATGTCCCGACTGATCGAGGAAATGCGGCCGCGCGGCGTCGAGCTCGTGAACGCGCCCACGGAAGGCCCTCGCCACGCCACCGAGATCGTCCGCGACTTCGTCCATCGGGGAGTCGACCTCGTGGCGGCCTGCGGAGGCGACGGGACCATCTCGGAAGCCGCCTGGGGACTCTCGGGTTCGGCGGTCCCCCTCGCCGTCCTTCCCGGAGGAACCTCCAACGTGCTCGCCCGCGAGCTCTCGATCCCCCTCTCGATCGACCGGGCCCAGGAGCTCCTGGTCTCCGGGATTCCCCGGCGCGTCCGCCTCCTCACGGCAAACGACCGGCCGTTTCTTCTGTGGGCGGGAGCGGGATTGGACGCGCGAATCATGGGCCGGATGAGCCCGCTTCTCAAGCGGTGGTTCGGCCGCGCCGGAATCTTCTGCACGGTCGCGCCGGAGTTCTTCCGTTACGAATTTCCGCGGCTGGAGGTTGTCGTCGACGGCGTGGCGCACGAGGCGACGTTTGCCGTGATCTGCCACGCCTCGCGCTATGCCGGGGAATGGATCATCGCCCCCGATGCCTCCCTGGAGGCGGAGGAGATGGACGCGATGCTCTTCTCCGGCCGAAACCGGTGGAAATTCTTCTCACTCTTCCAGCGGATGGAGCGTGGAAAATCGCGCCATCTCGAAGACGGCATCGCCCGGACCGTCCGCGGCCGGACGATCGAGATTCGCTCGCTCGAGCCCTACCCCGTCGAGGTCCAGGTGGATGGAGACTGCGTGCTCGAAACGCCGATTGTGTGCCGGGCCTCGGAGCACGAGGTCTCGGTTCTGGTGCCCGGGAACAGTCTTCAGTAATCAAGTAATCAGTTCTCAGTTCTCAGTTCTCAGCGCTGGCTGACAGCTGACAGCTACTTCTTCCTCACCGCTTTCTCGACGTCCGCGATCTCCTTCGGGGCTCCGCACGACAGGCACTCGGAGCCCGTCGGCGTGACGGCGAGCGTGTCCTCGATGCGGACGCCGATGTTCCACCACTTGCGGTCCACCCCCGCCATGTTCGCCGGGATGTAGATGCCGGGCTCGATCGTCAGCACCATGCCGGGGGCGAGCACCCGCGACGCCGACCCGACGCGGTAACGGGCGGGATCGTGAACGTCCATGCCGACCCAGTGAGAGATTCCGTGGCGGGTGAACTTGAAATAGGCGCGTTCGGAGACGAGCTTGTCGACGTCGCCTGAGAGAAGACCGAGCCGGACGAGTCCTTCGGTCTGAGATCGCGCCGAGGCCTGCTCGATCTCCTCGTGCGTCGCCCCCGGGCGGATCCGGGCTATGGCGGCCTTCTGCGCGGTCAGGACCGCCTCGTAAACGGCCCGCTGCTCGGCGCTGAATCGCCCGTTGACCGGGTACGTGCGGGTGACGTCCGCCGCGTAGTAGCGGTATTCGGCGCCCGAGTCGTTCAAGAGGACGTCGCCGTCCGACATCTCGCGGTCGTTGCGGTCCCAGTGGAGGAAGACGGAATTGGGTCCCGAGGCGGCGATCGACGGATAGGCCATGCGCCTCACGCCGTTGGCCCCGCAGTAGGAGTCGAGCGCCTGCTGCACCTCGAACTCGTACTTGCCCGGCGCCGCGGCCGCCATCGCCGCCGCGTGGGCCCGGGCGGAGATCTCAGACGCACGCCGGAGAAGCGCGAGCTCGTCGGCGTCCTTGATGAGCCGGAGCTCGTGCAGGATCTCGCGCGCGTCGACCACCGCGGCGGGACCGGCGTCGCGCGCGCGCAGCTTCGACAGCGTCGCGCGGAACCGATCCGCCCATGCCTCGTCTCCCCCGTCCCACAGATACACCGTGTCCACGCCGGCGAGATATCCGCTGAGCGAACCGCGGCCTTCGGACTTGGCGACGGAATCCTGGAAATCCGCGATCGGAAAGGCGGCGTCGGCGCCGAACGTCGAAACCGCCCCCTCCGGACCGGGTCGCGGACCCTGGTAGGTCTCGGCGCGAGGGTCTCGCGCGCGGACGAAGAGGACGTAGCGCTTGCCGTCCGCGGCGCCGGGGCGGAAGACCGCGATCGCGTCGGCGTCTTCGAGGCCGGTCAGGTAGTAGAAATCGGAGTCCTGCCTGTAGAGGTACTCCGTGTCGTTCGACATCGTCCGAAGCGGCGCGCCGTGCAGGATGGCGATGGAGCCGGGGGCGAGCTTCGCCAGGAACTTCTCGCGGTGCGCCCGGAACATCTCGCGGGGCGCGTTCACCAGCGGAAGGTCGAGCGCGGAAACCTGGCTAGCCGGGGAGAACGAGAACCCCGCGGCCAGCATCCAGACCGCGATTCCGGACACCCGCGGCGCGCGACCCCGCGAGACGCGCGAGGAAAAACGTCTCATGGCAGGTCCGTTTGTTGCTGGTTTTTTCAGCGCTTCGAAATGAAGGCCCACGGGGCAGGCGCGCCGGCGCCGGCGGGATTCACCGACCCGGGCCGGACGACGGCGGCGATCCTCTCGCGGTGCTCCTTCAGCAGACGCCGGACGGGAACGCCGGACGCCGCCTGTTCGAGGATGTCGGCGCCCGTCTCGTCCATCTTCGCGAGGTACGCCTCCCAGACCGCCTCCCCCACCGACATCCCGCGAAAGGCGACGTTGCCCATAGCCTCGAACTCGCGCTGAAGGAAGGCGAGCTTTTCCTTCAGAGACTCTTCGGAGGCCAGAGGCTCGTCCTCGTAAGGCGTGTGCGGCTTAGGGATGAACGCGTTCACGCTCGGGACGAGCTGGGCGACACGGCCCGCCGCGCGGCCTTCGGCGATGGCGATCTCGCGGAGGTCGGCGACGGTCGAGACGATGTCCCGGACATCCTCGTCGGTCTCCGTCGGAAGCCCGACCTGGAGGTAAAGCTTCAACCGGGTGAACCCGTGGGCGAAGACCAGCCGCGCCTTCTCCCGGAGCATCGCGTCGGAGACCTTCTTGTTGATGTGGCGGCGCAGCCGCTCGTTGCCGGCCTCGGGAGCGATCGCGAGAGCCTTTTCCCCCTGCCGCGCCAGGATCTCCAGGATCGGCGCTTCGATCGCGTCGATCTTGATCGAGGAGAGCGCGATGTGAAACTCGAGCTCCGCCAGGCCGGCGAGGATCGTTTCGATCTCCGGGTGGTCGCAGACGGCCGTGGCGATCAACCCGACCCGGTCCGTCAGCGGCCTCGCTTCCCTCGCGATCTTCAGGATGGACGCCGCCGGATACTGCTTGATCGGAGCCATGGCGTACGCCGCCCAGCAGAACCGGCACATTTCGGTGCATCCGCGCGAGATCTCGATCAGCAGCTTGTCCGCGAGCTCCGTCCGCGGCGTCAAGGCGGTCGTATGCGGGACCTCGAAGAACGGCGTGATTTCCTTGCGCGACATCGGCTGCTGGATGACGACCTTGCCGCTCTCCGCCGCCTCGGCGCGCGGGCCATGGATCGCGGGAACGAAGAAACCCGGGATCTTCGCGGCGGCGCCGAGGAAGTCCTCGCGCGACAGCCCGGATTGAACGAGCTCCGCGATGCGCGGGACCAGCCGCTCTCCGTCTCCGAGCGCGAAAATGTCCACGAAGGGCGTCAGCGCCGCGGGATTCATGCGCGCGATGTCGCCGCCCACGAGGAGCACCGGGTGGCGCTCGTCTCGCGCGTCGCGGCGTTCCGGAATCCGCGCAGCGCGCAGGGTCTTCAAAATGTTGACGACGTCCATCTCCCACGAGAGCGACCACGCCAGAAGCCCGAGCTCCGAGAGCGGCGCCCCCGACTCGAAAGTGACCGCGGGCTCCCCTTCCTCGAAGAAGAAACGCTCGCACACCAGGTCGGGAACGCGATTCAAGAGCCGGTACACCCACTGGAAACCGAGGTTCGACATCCCGATCTCGTACGAATTGGGAAAGCCGAGACCAATCCGGTAGGCGCCGAATCGCTTCGGGGTCTCCGTGAATCGCTCGAGGAGGGCGAGCTCCCGGTTCTTATCCGTCGGACGCATGGCGAACCGCCAATTATATCAATGTTTTCGGGCCGATCGCGAAGACCCAGTCGCAGACGTTCGTGCCCGTGGGACCGGTGACGAGAAGGTCGCCGAGCGCTTCGAAGAAAGGCTCCGTGTCGTGCCGGGACAGCGAGCGCTCGGCGGAAAGACGGAGGCCGCGCGCGCGCTCGAGCGTCGAGCCGTCGGCGAACGCGCCCGCCGCCCGGGAGCTCCCGTCGCGCCCGTCCGAGCCCGCTGCGAGAAGGGCCGCTGGGAATCCGTCGAGAATCTCCGCCGCCCCGAGCGCCATCTCGAGGGTCCTCCCGCCCCGCCCGGGCCGCCCCCGTCCGGAAGGCGGCGCGAGCCGCACCGTCGTCTCGCCCCCGGCCAGCAGAACCCCGCCCGGGGGAAGCTTCAGGACGGATCGGCCGATCCGCCGCCCTTCCTCGGCCGCTTCCCCCGCGAGGCGGCGCGAGCGGACCCGGGGCTCGAGGCCTCGGCGAAGCGAGAAATCGCGCGCCGCTTCGAGGCCCATCCGATTCGAGGCCACGACCCGCACGAGATCCTCTCGAACGCCCCGGACGGTAGGCCCGGAACCCACCAGCTCGGGACGATCGCCCGGCACGTCAGACAGGACGAGCGTGATCAGAGCCGCCTGCGTCGCCCGTCCGAGGCCGCCTCCCTTGATCCGGGAGAGCGAGGTGCGCAGTCTGTTCAGCTCGTCGATCGAGGCCCCGGAACGCGCGAGCTCCCGCACCCGCCGGCGTTTCTCCGCGAGCGTGACCCCGGGACCGGGGAGGCAGAGCAGGGACGACGCGCCTCCGGAAACGAGACAGAGGATCACGTCGCCCGAGCCGAATCGCGAAAAGAACCTCAGAGCGCTTCGCGCCGCCGCGACGCTCGAGCGGTCCGGCTCGGGATGCGACGCGACACAGACTTCGACGTCCCGGCCCCCGGGCGAGCCGTACCCTTTCGGAACGACGACCAGGGCCCGTTCGAACGCGCCGCGCGGGATCCCCTCGAACATGCCTCGCGCCGCTTTTCCGACGGCGAACACACCCACCCGGGGGGCCTCCCGCAGGCGGCGGCGAATCGTTCGGTCGGCCAGGGCCCGCCGGACCGCCCGCTCCGGATCGACGGCCGAGAGCGCGGCGCGGTACAGCCCGGAAAGCAACCCCTTCCCCCCCATCCGATGCACGCGTCCTAACGTATATGATTCGAGGAGCCGGGTTTTCCGGACCTAAAAGGCAACAGGAGGACGTCTCATGAAGAAGATTTTGTCTCGCGCGCTCGTCGCGGCCGTCGCGATCGGATTCATCGCGCTGGCCGCCCCGGCCGCCGATAAAGCCGACGGCAGCTGGACGGGCTACGTGACGGAGACTCACTGCGGAGCCGCGGGCGCGAAGGCGGAGCACGCCGATTGCGCCGTCAAGTGCGTCAAGGAAAAGGGCGCCAAGTGGGCCCTCTACACGCCCGACGACAAGAGCGTCTTCGTGCTCTCCGGCGACGACGCGATGATGGCCAAGATGGCCGGCATGGCGGGCAAGAAGGTGACGGTCAAGGGCTCCATGGAAAAAGAGAAGAAGACCATCACGGTCGCGAATATGGAGCAGGGAACGTAGCTCGGAGGCCCGCGGGGCGGATGCCCCCGGTTCAGGAGGCCCTCGCCCGGGCCTTTTTTCTTTTGGGACAGGAGCCGGGAGGGGCGAAAGGCGAGGCGAGCGGCGGGACGGAAAGTTCGGATCTCCCTTCGGCTCCGGATCTAGTTGACCGCGGAGTACCGCGGCCGTCTCGCTCCCGTTGGTCGCTCGGCTCGCCTTTTTTCTCCGCCGCCGGCCTGCCGCCTACCGCCTCCCGGCGGTCAGCTGCGCCAGGGTCGACCGGCACGACTCCTCGAGCGAGGACAGGTTGGAGACCAGGCCCGACAGTCCGCGGTTGGCGGCCAAGGCGGTCTGGTCGTGGAGGGCGGAGGCGACCGCCTGAAGGCCGTCGGCGAGAGCCCGGCGCTGCTCGTCGGTCGAGGCCCGAACGGTGGCGACAGCGTTTAGGGCCGCCGTGTTTTCGGCGAGAAGGGCCGCGTAGGACGACAGGCCTTCGGGTGTCGAGACCGCGGCCGCCGAGTGAGGCAGCGTCCGCAGAATCGCTTCGGTCTGCTGCGCCGCCCAGATCGTCTGCGCGAACCGGGCCTGGAAGTCCGAAACGATCGAAGCGGTCAGGGGGCCGGGCAGGAGGATGAAAGTCGTCGTCAATGCGAGGAGCGTCGAGGCTCTGGAGAAACGGCGCATCGGGGATCCTCCGTGGGTTCGAAGAATGGGAACGTGCGGGTCCGTGGCGAATTCCGGAGTTCCGGGGGCCAAAGGCTGCAGGGGGCAGTCCGCGCAGGGTTTTGCACCCGCAGGGTGACTTTGAACCGGGGGTTCGGTCCGGACCCGCGTGCGCCGCCTTTCGTGTTCCTCGCAGCCGCGGGGTGACTTTGAAGCGGGGACCCTCCGATAGAATAATGACGCCGGCATGGAGGTTCTGAGCCTGATCCCATGAGCGCCAAACCGATCCCGTTTCCTGGCCCCCGGCCCGAGGAATATCCCCCGATGGGCGGGGACCATCACTGGGCCGCGGCGTCGCGGGACCTGCGCGGGCGGCTGACCCGGGCGGTCCCGCACGACGTTTTGAAAGCGCTTCACCGCAAGAGCCCCGCCCGGCACCTCGGTATCGCCGCCCGCCAGTTCGTCCTCCTCTTCGCGTCGATGGCGGTCTGCTGGAGGTTCCGGGAGCCCTGGATCTGGATACCGGCGGCGGTGGTCGCCGGCTGGACCGCGTTCAATTTCACCGTTCTTCTGCACGAGGTGGTCCACCGCGCCGTCTTCAACGGGCCGCGGCCCGGCCTGGAACGGGTGCTGGGGCTCGTCTACGCGATCCCTTCCGGAATCTCGGCCCTGCAGTTCACCCGCTGGCACCTGACCCACCACGCCGAGCTCGGGGACGCGGAGGCCGACCCCAAGCGGCACTACCTGTCCCCGAAGCGCAACCTGCGCTGGTACAAGGCGCTCTACTTTACGCCCGCCCTCTTCCCGATCTACTTCCGGGCGGCGGCGCGGGAGACGGCGAGCTATCCGCCGATGCTGCGGCGAAGAATTGCGACGGAGCGCCTCGCGACGATCCTCGTCCACGTCGGGATCATGGGGCTGCTCTTTTTCGCCGGTGGCGCGGGAGTGCTGGCCCGCGTTTACCTCGTTCCGTACTTCCTCGTCTTTCCGGTCGCGTTCGCTTTGAACCGGCTCGGCCAGCACTATGCGATTGACCCGGACGACCCCGCCAAGTGGGGAACACTCATGAAGCCCTCGCGCTGGTGGGACTTCTGGTACCTCTCCTCGCAGTATCACCTCGAGCACCACTTCTTCACCGGCGTGCCCCTCTACAACCTCCGCCGGCTGCATTTCGCCTTGCGGCCTTTCTTCGATTCGATCGGATGGAAGCCCGTCGGCTACGGCCGTCTCCTGCACGGATGGTTCGTCGAGAACCAGGCGCCCCATAGCGACTGGCATCTGGCGGGGTAGCCGTCAGCTGTCAGCTCTCAGCTCTCAGCTCTCGCCTGTTGCTCCGGTGGCCTTTCTTCCACTGGGCCATCCAGACTCGGACTGATTGCCGTAGGGGCGCCGGGGCGTTCGATGCGCGTGCGGCGGAAAAGGCCATGGGACGTTCCGGATCGGGAGGTCACTCCGGAAGGCGTCGTCGTGGACCGGCGCCGGTTTCTGAAGACCATCGCGTTCGCGGGCGTCGGCGCGGCTTTTTCGGCCTTGCCTGTTGCCGCGAGCGACGGCGCCGATGAGACAGTTCCCCGCGACATCGCCCGGATGTATCCCGCAAAACGCAACGCGCGTTATCCGATCGACCGCCCGGTCTCGAAATCCGAGATCGTCGAGACCTACAACAATTACTACGAGTTCGGAGACGTCAAAGACTCGCCGGCGCACGCGTCGCAGAGGCTCACGACGCGGCCGTGGATCATCGAGTTCGCCGGGCTCGTCCAGAAACCCTTCTCGATGGACCGGGACGATCTCGTCCGCAGGATGCAGATCGAGGAGCGCGTCTACCGGCATCGCTGCGTCGAAGCCTGGTCGATCGCGGTGCCGTGGACCGGGTTTCCCTTGAAGGCGCTGGTGGACCTCGCGCGGCCACTCTCCTCCGCGAAATACTTGCGGACCGTCAGCTTCAAGCGGGTCTCGGAGGCTCCCGACCAGCGGAAGCCCTGGTATCCGTTCCCCTACTTCGAGGCCTTTCGGCTCGACGAAGCGGTGCACGAGCTCGCCTTCGTCTCGATCGGAAGTTACGGGCGCGAGCTTCCGAAGCAGAACGGGCTCCCGCTCGGGCTGCGGATGCCCTGGAAGTACGGATACAAGAGCCCCAAGGCCGTCGTGCGGTTCGAGTTCACCGACCGCGAGCCGCAGACGTTCTGGCGCTCACTCGCGCCGTTTGAGTACGGCTTTCTCTCGAACGTCAACCCGGCCGTCCCGCATCCCCGCTGGTCGCAGGCCACCGAGAAATTCTTCGGACCCGACGGAATCGAGCGGCGCCCGACCCTCCCCTACAACGGCTACGCGGACTCCGTCGCGAGCCTCTACGACGACCAGAGCCGGAAGCGGCTCTCCTGATTCGCTTCTTCCCGACTCTCAACTCTGAACTCTCAACTCTCAGCTTTCTCTCAACTCTCGACTTCCCTCACCTCGCCCGCTTGAGCAGCTCCTCGAGTCCGCTCGTATCGCCCCGCTCGCGCGCGGTTTCTCCCGATTTGTTGTAGACGACCTTTCCCTCGCGGTCGAGAAAGGCGAGCGTCGGGATGTACCCCGAGTAGAAGCGTGAAACGAGGGCCTTCTGGTTCGGCGACGGCTTGTTCAGATCGACGACGAGAAATCGGACGGACTCCCTCTTCGACTCGTAGAGCTTGACGAAGCGCTCCGCCTCGCGATTCGGGTTCCAGCAGTGGGACGTCCCGAAGAAGATGGCGGTCGGGCGGTCCTTTGCGATGCGGCCGTCGGCCAGGTTCTCGCCGCGAATCGGAAAGTTGCTCGAGGAGTCGTCCGTGAACGACAGCGACGGCGCGAGAACGAGCCTCGTGGCGCCTCCCGGGCCCGGACCCGCGACGGCGACATTCCACCCGGCGGCCAGGGCGACGGCCCCGGCAGAGGCCGCCAGACAGAGAACGGCCGGGAACAGGCGAAGGCGGAACGACAGAATGGTCTTCATGACTCTGTCTAGATGCCCAGGCGGCCCGGGGGTGTCGGGTTCATCGAGTCTCCCTCTCCTCTGGCTGCGTCCCGCGGACTTCCATACGCCATACGATGAGGCGATGGACGAGACCGACGATATCAACCGCCTGATCCGGCAGTTGAACACGGGAGGCCGGGCGCTGACGCCGGTCGGCGAGGCCGAGGAGGCGCCGGAGGGATCTCTTCCGCCGGCTCTGGGAGAGCCCGCGCCCCGGAGCGCCGCCCGCCTGATCGGATGGCTCGGGGACCTGGTCGAGCGCCGCGGCAGCGATCTCCTCCTCGTCGCCGGGGCTCCGCCGTGCGTTCGCGTGGACGGGAGAGTGACCCGGCTCGCGGAGGCGCCTCTGTCGGGCGAAGAGATCGAGGAAGCGGTCCTGCCGGCTATGCCCCCGGGCGCCCGCACCCGATACGCCACCGAGGGAAACGCCGACAGCTCGTTTAGAGAGCGCGGCCTTGGCCGCTTCCGGATCAACCTGCATCGCGAGAGAGGCCGGGCCGCGTCCGCGGTCCGCTCCCTTCCCGCGGAGGCGCCGCGGCTCGCGTCCCTGGGGCTGCCGCCCGCGGTCGAGGCGTTGACCCGTCTGGCTCGCGGGCTCGTCGTGATCGGCGGCGCGACCGGCTCGGGCAAGAGCACGACGCTCGCGGCCATGGTGGAAGAGATCAACCGGCGCGACGCGCGTCACATCCTCACGATCGAGGATCCGGTCGAGTACGACATTCCGCACCGCGCGAGCCTCGTCGAGCAGATCGAGATCGGACCCGACGCTCCCGATTTTCCGACAGCGCTGCGCGCCGCGCTCCGCCAGGCACCCGACGTGCTGGTCGTGGGCGAGATGCGCGACCCGGAAACGATGCGCATCGCCCTGTCGGCCGCCGAAACGGGCCACCTCGTCCTCTCGACCCTGCACACGACCGACGCCGCGTCGGCCGTGTCACGAATCGCGGACTCTTTCCCGAGCGAGCGCCAGGGCACGATCCGCCAGGAGCTCTCGATGGCGCTGGCCGCCATCTTGACGCAGACCCTTCTGCCTCGCCGGGGAGGCGGGCTCGCGGCCGCCGCCGAGCTCCTCGTCGTGGGATATGGCGCCCGACAGCACATCCGCAAGAACGCGCTCCAGCACCTGAATCAGGAGATCGCGCTGACGCGCAAGCAGGGCTCGGTGAGCCTGGAGGAATCGCTGGGGCGGCTGGTGCGCGAAGGAGTGATCGACGGAGAGGAGGCGCGCGCCCGCGCCGCGCATCCGGAGGAATTGAAAGAAAGTTGAAAGTTGAGAGTTGTGAGTTAAGAGAGTTGGCCTCGCGTTCTGGACTCTCAACTCTCAACTCTGAACTCTCGACTTTCTTCTCAGATCTCCCTTCGAAAGAAGACCCTCGCGAGCATTCCGCACACCAGCGTGAAGGTCAGCAGGAAGAGCCACGGCGGATAGCACGAGGAGACCGGGGATCCGCGCAGCACCAGGTCCCGGAGGGCGCGAAGACCGTACGTCAGCGGATCGACGGTCGAGAGCGCGCGCAGCCAGCCCGGATAGCTCTCGACGGGATATAGGGCGCCCGACGGAAAGAAGAGGGCCGCATTGATGATGCCGAACATCCCGCGCAGCACGCTGGCGCGCCGCGCCCGGGCGAAGAGCAGCGACCAGACCGCGGCGATCGCCAGCGCGGTCAGGAAAACGGTGAAAAAGGCGGCCGAGATACCCGCAGCCCCCGACAGGGAGACGGGCGCGAAAAGGAGCAGCGCGACGAGGACGGCCCCGCCCGCGATCGAGGCGACGAGGGCGCCCGCGACGATGTGCCCGGCGACGAGCGTGCCGGTCGAGACCGGCGTGACGAGATATCCCTCGTGGTATCCGAACATCCGGTCTTCCAGGACCTGGAGGCCGCCCGAGACCATCGATCCCATGAAGATGGCCAGGCAGACGACGGCCGGCGACAGGTAGGTCAGGTAGTCGAGATACGGGTACGCCTCGAGGCGCGCCGTCGGCGCAGCGGGGACTCCCCCGCGGGCGGCGGAGACCTCGACCCAGAGATCGCGCAGAGCGGATTCGAGAACGTCGTACGACGCGCGGTCCGTGTTGTCCCCGATGAACGACGGCGCCGGGCCGAGGCGCGTCAGCCCCTGCGGCAGAACCCAGATTCCCTTGTAGCGTGCGCGCCTCAGCGCGTCGAGGGCCTCGGCGCGATTCTCGACGATCTGCAGCCGGATGAGCTGACGGCCACTCTCGAGCGCCGCGACGCCTCGCAGGCATTCGGCGGAAAGAGAGTTCTTCGCCTCGTCCACCACGGCGAGAGGAAGTGCGCGCAGAGGTCGGTTCAGCGAATTGCCGAGAAGCAGCAGGTAGATGAGGGGAAAGATCATCGTGGAGATCAGGAGAACCGGCTGCCGCCAGAGAGTCACGTAGGCGCGCTGGCAGATGGCGAAGATTCCGAGAAGACTCAGCAGAGGACCGCGGGCAGGACGGCTCACTCGCGGAGCCCCCGGCCCGTGTAGGAAAAGAAGACGTCCTCCAGGGTGACGGGGGCGATCGTCAGGTGCACGACGCGATAGCCGCGTTCCTCGAGAAGTTGCGCGGCTTTCCGGCCGATCCCTTCACCCGGCCGCGACTGGAACTCCGCGCGACCGGGGACGGGTGACCGCCAGTTCGCCGCACCGAGCGCGATGACGACTTCCCTGTCCGCATCGGAGACCGGCCGGTCCGTCTCGATCTCGACGTGTTCGCCGGTGTCGAGCAGGCGCTTCAACTTCTCGGGGGCGCCTTCCTGAAGAATTCGGCCCGAATCGAGAATCGCGACGCGGTCGCACAGGAAATCCGCTTCGTCCATCGCGTGCGTGGTCAGGACGACCGCGAGCTCCGAATCCGATTCCTTCATCTCCGCGAGAAGGTCCCAGATGGAGCGGCGGCTCTGCGGATCGAGGCCGGTGGTCGGCTCGTCGAGAAAGAGGACGCGCGGGGAGTGAAGCACACCGCGCGCGATCTCGAGGCGCCGGCGCATTCCGCCGGAGAGATGCCGCGTCACCTGCGCGCGCCGGTCCCACAGACCCACCTGGGTCAGGCGCCGCTCGATGCGGCGGGAGAGCTCCCGTCCCCAGAGTCCGTAGAGCTTCCCCTGCACGGACAGGTTCTCCCGGACCGTCAGGTTTTCGTCCGTCGTGATCGCCTGCGAGACGGTGCCGATGGCCGCGCGGACGGAGCGCTTCTCCCGAACGAGATCGTGTCCGCGCACGCGCGCGGTCCCGGAGCTCGGCGGGAGCAGTGTCGTCAACATGCGGATGAGAGTCGTTTTTCCGGCGCCGTTCGGCCCCAGAAGGCCGTAGGTCTCTCCGGGCTCGACTGCAAAGGACACCCGGTCATCCGCCACGAAATCGCCGAATCGCTTCGTCAGTGCGCTCGCTTCGATCGAGGCGGTGGAGCTCATCGCGGCGAAGTTTCGGGCCCGGGACTCTTGTTCGGGCTCTCGAAAGACCGAAGACTGAATCTCAAGCGGGCGGTTCGAGCGCGATCGGCCGGCGGCCTTTCGCCCGGATTTTCACGAACCTGCTTCGACGACGAAGGTCTGCCCGGAGACGATCGCCGCGCCCTCCGGTTTCAGCCGGACGGAAAAAGTGCGCAGATCGCGGCTCTGCAAACCCCAGTTTCTGCGGGTCGCGAATTCCGACCGCGGCTTCACGGACAGCACGCGCGCCGGGAACGACTCGCCAGTTCGCGCCTGCGGCCACACGCGGACCGTGGCGCCGATGGAAAAGGCGGAGAGCCTTTCTTCCGGGACTTCGACGCGAAGATAGGGCGCCTCGACCTGCAGCGTCACGATCGGATCTCCGGCCGGAACGAACTCTCCCAGGCGATGGTGGCGCGTCAGCACGATGCCCGCGGCGGGTGACAGGAGCGTTCCCTCGCGTTCGAAACGCTGCACCTTCTCGATGCGGGATTGCAGCGCCTTCGTCTGTGCCTCGAGCTCGCCCTTGTCCGCTTCTCGGGTGCGAACGGCGGCGGCCAGCTCCTCGCGATGATGCTGGAGCGTTTCGAGATCGGCGGCCGCCGCGATTCCCTCCTTCGCGAGCCGGCTCAGCCGCTTCTCTTCGCTCACGGTCTGCGCCCATTGCGCCGCCAGCCGCGCGACGTCCTGGCGCCGTGCGTTCTCTCGCGCGCGCACCTGTTCGCTCTGACGTTCGAGGTCCGAGATGTCTTCGGCGAGCCCCGGCTCTTCGAGCCGCGCGACCTCGGCTTTCGCCTGGATGGCTTCTCCCTCGTCGGGCACCCGCGAGATGAGACGCCCGCTCCGGGAAAACGAGAGGTCCAGACGCTGCTCTTCCGCGAGCGCCAGGAGACGGACCTTGCGGCCGTCGTCGTTCTCCTGCCGGACCAGGGCCCCGTATCCCCAGGCGCCCGCAACGCCAATAGCGAGCGCCACTGCCACCCAGATCCCTTTTTTCATCCCTCTTTCGCCCGGAAAGACCTGATCTTAACGCCTTATAGGTAATGGCGGTTGAAAGGGATCGCCGCCTGTCCAGAATCGAGGACATAGATGGCGGATAAGAGGGCGGGTCGACGGCGGGTATCGCTTTTGCTGTAGGCATCTCCTGGAGCCGGGGTGCGCCCGGAATGCCCCGAAAGGAAACTGTTTGCTCATTGGACCGCGACGAATCCTGCTCGTCGAAGACGATTTGAATCACCGATGGGTGATGCGAAGAATTCTCGACAGCGCGTTCGGAGATGAGATCGCGGTCGAAGAGGCCGAAACAGGAGAGCGCGCGCTCGAGCGCGCAGCGCGTAAGCCCGAGATCGATTTGATTCTCCTGGACCTGGGCCTGCCAGGGATGGGAGGAATCGAGGTCTTGAAACGCATCCGCTCCAATCCCCTGACCCGAGGCGTTCCGGTCGTCGTGCTGACGAGCTCCCAGGAGCGCGAGGACATTCAGACCGCATATCAACACGGCGCCAACTCGTTCGTCTCCAAGTCCGAAACCCCGGAGCTCATGTTTCAGCGTCTGCGGATGCTTCCCGTCTACTGGCTGGAGCTCAATCAGCTGCCGAGGGATCTCCAGAGTTAGTTGAGAGTTAGGAGTTGAGAGTCCTGACGGGGCTTTCCGCCTTCGGGTCGATGACGCTCGACCCACTCTGAACTCAACTCTCAACTCTCAACTCTCAACTCTCAACTTCTCCTACAATCCGCGCATGCCGCCCGATCCCGATCCGCGCGTCGCCGTCATCATGGGCAGCAAGTCGGACTGGGACACGCTCCGGCATGCCTCCGAGACTCTCGAGCGCCTCGGCATCGCTCACGAGTCCCGCATCGTTTCGGCGCATCGGACCCCCGCGTGGATGGCCGAATTTGCGGCCGCCGCGGAAGGCCGGAAAATCGAGGTGATCATCGCGGGCGCCGGCGGTGCGGCCCATCTGCCCGGAATGGTCGCCGCGCAGACCGCGCTGCCGGTACTCGGGGTGCCGGTCCAGAGCCAGGCTCTCCAGGGCCTCGACTCGCTTCTCTCGATCGTCCAGATGCCGGCGGGGGTTCCGGTGGCCACGTTTGCGATCGGAAGGGCGGGCGCCGTCAACGCGGCCCTCTTTGCGGCGGCGATCCTGGCCCGCTCCGACTCCGCCGTACGCGTCCGCCTCGCGCGTTTTCGCGAGGAACAGACGAGCGCCGTCCGGTCGGAAATTCTCCCTTGACCCGCCCGGTCCTGCCGGGCTCGACGATCGGGGTGCTCGGGAGCGGTCAGCTCGGCCGGATGTTCGCGATTGCGGCGCGGCGCCTCGGCTACCGCGTCCACACGTATTCGCCGGAGTACGACACCCCGACCGGGCAGGTCGCCGATGTCGAGGTCACCGCCTCCTACGACGACCTCGATCGGGTTCGGGAGTTCGCGCGGCGCGTCGACGTCGTGACGTTCGAGTTCGAGAACGTGCCCTTCGAGACCGCCGCGGCCGCCGCCGAGCTCGCTCCCGTCCGACCGGGGGGCGAGGTTCTGTCGGTGTGCCAGAACCGGGTTCGCGAGAAGGCCTTTCTCCAGGCGAACGGGTTTCCCGTCGCCGAGTACCGCGTGGCGCGGTCGCCGGAAGAACTCTCGACCGCCTGGAAGGAGCTCAAAGGCCCCGCCGTCGCCAAGCGCGCGGGATTCAGCTACGACGGCAAGGGACAGGCCCGGATTTCGTCCGCGGAAGACGTCGACGCGGCCTGGCGGTCGATGGGAGCGCAGGAGGGCGTCCTCGAGCGCTTCGTCGCGTTCGACCACGAGATTTCCGTGATCGTGGCCCGCGGTGTCGACGGCTCGATCGCCGATTTCGGAATCCTCCGCAACGTGCACGTTCGCCACATCCTCGACTACACCGTCTGCGACCCGGCGCATCCCCTCCGCGAAAAAGCCGCGGAAATGGCCCGCGAGATCGTCGAGGCCCTCGGGCTCGTGGGCGTCCTCTGCGTCGAGTTTTTCGTGGAGGCGGCGGCGGCGGGAAGTCTTCTCGTCAACGAGCTCGCGCCGCGCCCCCACAATTCCGGGCACCTGACCGTCGACGCCTGCGTCACCAGTCAGTTCGAGCAGCAGTTGCGGGCCGTCTGCGGCCTCCCCCTCGGATCCACGCGGCCCCTGCGTCCCGCGGCGATGGCGAACCTCCTGGGAGATCTCTGGGCCGACGGGGAGCCGGACTGGCGCGCCGCCTGCGCCGTCCCCGAAGCCAAGCTTCACCTCTACGGAAAGTCCGAGCCCCGTCCCGGCCGGAAGATGGGACACATCACCGCGCTGGCCGATTCGGCCGGAGAGTCTCTCGCCCGGGCGCTGGAAGCGAGGGGGAAGTTGAGAGTTGAGAGTTGAGACTTGAGAGTCAAGCCGGGGTCGTGGTCAACCTCCCATCTATTTCGACCAGCACCTCCTCCGCGCGGCCGGCGATCGCGAGATCGACTCCGCCGGTGACCGGCGTCGCCTCGGGGTTGATCTCGATCGTGTAGGCGCCGCGGCGGCGCGCTTCCCCGATGAGACCGGAGGCGGGCGCGACGACGGAGGACGTCCCGGCCACGACGCACACGTCGCAGTCGAGAGCCTCGAAGGCCGCCCGCAGCGCCTCGGAAGGAATCTCCTCGCCGAACCACACGACCCCCGGCCGGGCGAGGGCGCCGCACGTCAAGCAGCGGGGCAGCGTCGTCTGGTCGGCGTCGCGGTCCTCCCACTCGGGCGCGCCGCATCTCCGGGTGCACCGAAGCCGCCAGATCGAACCGTGGAAGCGCACGACGCCCTTCGTTCCGGCCTGCTCGTGGAGTCCGTCGACGTTCTGAGTGACCAGCGTGAAGGGATCGAATCGCCGGCTCCAACGCGCGAGGACGGCGTGCGCCGCATTCGGCGCGGCCGCCGCGATCTTCCGTCGTCTCCACGCGTACCACTCCCACACCGTGACGGGATCGCGCGCAAAGGCGGCGGCCGTGGCGAGGGACTCGGGCCGGTGGTTTTTCCAGAGGCCGCCGGGACCGCGGAAGGTCGGAATGCCGCTCGCCGCCGAGACGCCGGCGCCCGTGATCACCGTCACGCGCCGGGCGGCGCTCAATTTTTCCGCCGCCTTCGTCGCGGGGTCCGCTCTCAGGCGGGCGGCCGGGGCGGCTCACATCCGCCGCAGTAGCGATGCACCGTTTCGAGCAGGGTCTGGAGGGAGATCGGCTTTTCGATGTACGCGTCCGCTTCCAGCCAGGCGGCATGCTGGGCGCTGTCGGTCTTCGCGGAGACAACGACGACCGGGATCTTGCAAAGCTCGGAGTCCTGCCTCTGCTCGTGCCGGAACTGCCATCCGTTCATGATCGGCATCATGAGATCGAGGAGGATCACGCACGGCCGTTTCCCGGCGCGAAGCTGCCCGAGCGCGTCGAGCCCGTGGCGCGCGCGCCCGACACCGTAGCCCTCCGATTCGAGGGCGCCGCTCAGCGCCTCGAGAAGCTCGGGATCGTCTTCCACGACGAGGACACACGTCTCCATGGCTCTATGCCTCTCCTTCCGGTCGCTCTAGGAGCCTGTCCTCGTAATCTCCAGCTGTGCGAAGACATGTCTCTCGCTGCGAGCGGAATGCCGGGTCGGATTCTGAGCACGGGACTTCGCCAGGGTCCCACGCGAAAAACCCGCCCTGCGATCCCGCTCCTGCTTCGGCCTCACCGCGCTCGCGACGGACATTGCTCGGACACGCTCCTCAGATTCACCCGATTTTCCCTGAAAAGCGGTCCAGAAGGCCGAGCAGCTCGCCCGGCCTGATCGGCTTCTGCAGATGGCCGTCGGGCCGGAGCGCAACCATGGAGTCCCCGTACTCCGGGTGTCCCGTCGTGAGGACCAGAGGAATCGAGGCGAGGTCGGGGTCGGACAGTTGAGCCCGCCGGAATTCCCATCCGTTCATGCCGGGCATGGTGAGGTCGAGAAAAATCAGTGACACCCGGGGGCTGCCGCGAAGGAGAGCGAGGGCCTCCGCGCCGTCCGTCGCGCACTCGACCGAAAACCCTTGCTCTACAAGGAGATCGCGGATCCCGTTGCGCGTTTCCGCGTCGTCGTCCACGACCAGAGCCCGTCGCGATGGCATCGAGGGAGTCGGTATGGCAGACGTAGGAACCTCCGTTAGTTCCGATTCTCCTGCAATTCGAAAGCCCGTTCAGGCGACGGCCTCGGAAATTCGAATTGAAAACCGAGACGGTTTGGCTCTAACTCCGCGGCCGGAGGCTCGTTATCTCGGGGACGATGCCCCATCCCCGGGGCCTCTCAACCTGGAGGACCCATGAACCGGAAGCGATTCGGGCCTGGCGTTCTGGCTTTCCCGGCCGCTCTCGCTCTCGCCGCCGCCTCCGCGGAGGCGCAACTCGTGGTGAAGCTGCCCGCCGCGAGCTCCCACGCGGTGGCGGGCCAGAGAGTCGGGTTGACGGACGTGACCGTCACCTATTCGCGGCCGCTCGTCAAAGGGCGGAAGGTCTGGGGAGTTCTGGTTCCTTACGGCGAGACCTGGCGGGCCGGCGCCAACGAGAACACGACGTTCGAGGCGAGCGACGCGATCACCGTCGAGGGTCAGCCGCTCCCGGCCGGGGTCTACGGGCTGCACATGGTTCCGGCCGCGGACGCCTGGACGATCGTCTTTTCGAAGAACTCGACCTCGTGGGGCAGTTTTTTCTACGACAAGGGCGAAGACGTGCTGCGGGTGACGGTGAGGCCGGTGCCGGCGGAGATGACGGAAGCGCTCACGTACGAGTTCGGAACGCCCTCCCCCGATTCCGTGACTCTGGCGCTGCGCTGGGAAAAGCTTGCGGTCCCGATGCGCATCGCCGTGTCGAACGAGGTCACTCTCGGCCGCATCCGCAACCAGCTTCGAACGCTGCCGGCGTTCACCTGGGAGGGGTGGAACGAGGCCGCGACCTACGCGGCGGAAAACAAGATCGCGCTGCCGGAGGCTCTGCAGTGGGCAGACAAGTCGATCGGGATCGAAGAGCGGTTTGAAAACCTCGAGACCAAGGCCCGGCTCTTCGCTCTGACCGGAAAGACCGCCGAAGGGGAGGCCGTGATGGGGAAGGCGGTCCCGAAGGCGACCGCCCCGCAGCTTCACAACTACGGCCGCCAGCTGCTCACCGAGAAGAAGACGGCACAGGCTGTGAAAGTGTTCCAGATGAACGCGCAGAAGAATCCGGGCGTCTGGTTCGTCTACGGCGGACTGGCGCGAGGCGAGCTCGCGAGCGGCGACCGCAAGAACGCTTCGAAGCACATGAAGGAGGCGCTGTCGCGCGCCCCGGAAGATCAGAAGAAATACGTCCAGGGGTTGGTCACGCGGATCGACGCGGGGGAAGACATCAACTGAGTCGGAGGAGAAAGGCCCTCTCCCCGGCCAGGAGGAGAGGGCCGGTTGAAGGCGTCTACTTCCGGCGGGTGTACTCGATCTCCATTATCTTGTACGGCTTGCCATCCGCCGCGGGGCCCCACATCTCGAACTTGTGATGATCGTTGTCGACGATCGTCATCTTCTGCTTGAGCGTCATCATCTTGCCCGTCATCGGATCCGCGGCCGTGCCCGTCATCTCCATGCCCTTGCCCGAGGCATCCGGCTTTCCGGTGCTCATCATGATGCCGGTCCCCATCGAGTCGGCCCAGGTCGACACGTACTTCTTCTGCACGTTGTCGTAGCCCGTCAGGCCCATCCCGGTGAAGGGCTGTCCCATCATGGACCCCTGGAACGTCTCCTGGACGTACCGCCCGCCGATCACGGACTTTCCGTCCGAGGTGCCGGTCGACTCCTGCGGCGGAGCGCCCGGCTTCTCCCACATTTTGACCTTCGCGTCGAAAGTCCCCACGAAGGTTTCCATCTTCTTGTGATTTTCCCCGGGCGTCGAGGCCTTCATCATGGCGTCCATCATCGCCTTTTCGTCGGCTGCCGGTTTGGCTCCGGCCTTGGGCTTGTCCTGCGCCGTCGCGAACGCCGCCACGGCAAGACCCGCGAGAAGAATTCCTGCAAACCTTTTTGCCATCTGTCCCTCCTGTCGTTGAAGTTGGGTTCTCGGGGCGGATCTTATGCGCGCGAGGCGGCGCCGGGGCGGCGTTTTTTGGGGTCCGATTGGCGCCGACCGCCGGAACGCGGTGAGCCGCTACCGGGCGCTGCGGAACCGCCGGAAGAGCCGGGCGATCAGCCCCGTGCGGTGGGGCGGCACCCACGGCTCGCCCGCGGCCCGCCGGTGGGTGATGGGTCTTTCGACGATCCGGCCGTTGACCGGGCAGCGCACTTCGATCCGGTCTCCCTTGAGGAGCTCGGTCGCGACCCGGGTCTGATGCCAGAGCCGGCATGTCGGGCAGGGCCACCAGAAGAGCTTGGTGCCGTCCGATGTGCCACCGCTCCCCTTTTGGTTGAAACTCATTGGAAAGGATTCCGGGAAACCGACGGGCCGCCTCGCGGCTGGCCCGGCCAGATGGGTTACTCCGACAGGTTATGGATGCTTGCGAGCTTCATGCCTGGCGATTTCGCGCCCGGCGCGACGCTTTCGCTCAGCGAACACCCTCCATGGTTTCGACGAGGATCGTATCGCCCTGCCGCCGGCCGAGGATCCTGACCCGTTTCCCCGCGAACGCCGCCGGCTTCTCCTGGTCATCCAGTTGATAGAACCGTCTGGGAGTGCCCGCAAGCACGCCGTACGTCGCGCCGCGCCGGATGCACGCCAGGGTGCAGGAGGCGGCGCTCGTTCCCATGCCGCCCCGCGCCAGCATCCGGCGGTGGCTGGGTCCGCATTCGGTATCCGTGATCGTGCCCGTGAAGACGCGCGATTTTCCCTGAGCCGCTCGAAGCGGTAGGGCCATCGGAAGAGTTGCGAGGAGAAACGCCGCGAGGCGAAGAATCACCCGAGCAAAATACACGGGAAGCGGGCGGAAGAAAAGGACGGACGCGAAAAGCCGGGCGTTGGGCGGAAAATCCGGACCGCCGAATCTAGACCGGCAGAGAAGCGAAGCGGCGGGCATCGCCCGCCCGGGGAAGGTTGTTGAACATCACGTAGGCGGCCGGGCCGGGGGTGATCTGGGCCGCCTCGACCATCCCCCGCAGGCGCCGCAGCTCTTCGTCCCGATAGGAGTGGCGGGCTCCCCCGATCCCGTGAAGGCGCCAGTAGACGGGGTGTCGGGCGGGCGGCGTGACGAACGGGTCGATGACGTGCACGATGTCGAGCTCCTCACAGAGAGCTCGCGCTTTCTCGCGCGCGGCCACCCAGGCGGCCCCTCGAGGCTCCCAGAGGAGGCGAAGACCGGGGGGACGCTCGATCCGCCGGAAGAACGAGCGCAGCCTTTCGATCGAGGCCGCATCCGGCCGGAAGCTCGAGGGGCATTGAAAGAGAAGCGCCGTCGCACCGAGGACGCGTGCGCATTCGATCGACCGGCGATATCCTTCCGCCACGATCGCGGTGTCCTGGAAAAAGCCGCACCCGGCTCGCTCCCGGGGGTCGAGCACCCGCCTGGTCCGCCGGTACGTGGGGCTCGACGCCGGATGGGTGACCAGCTGCCAGGCCTTGAGCGTGAACTCGAAACCCGCGGGAGTCGCTTCGACCCACTTCCTCATCGTCTCGTCCCGCGGCGGCTGGTAGAAGGTCTGCTGGACCTCGACGATGGGGAAATAGATCGGGTAATCCTCCATCGAGATCGTGAAGCCGCAGAGGCCGACGCGGATCATGGGAGCGGATGCTAGCGAAAAGAAAGCCATCCTGAGCGTGGGTGCGTCGGGCGACGGCCGACGTTCGAGGGAGATCGCCCCTGTGGAACCCCGCCTGGCCCCCGCCGAATTTTCACCCGGTTCACAAGATCTTGACGACCTGCGGATACGTTTTCGGGATGACAAAACCTTCTGCAACGGCCTGGTGTTTTTGTGGACGATCCCTGCCGCTCGGAAGCGGCGCTGCGCCGAGCGTTGAGATCGAGATCGCATGTGTCTGCGGGCGGCGGCTGGCCTTCGAAGGGGGGGGCTCCTCCTGGATCTATCGCGGTTGCGTGCTCC
>JBBRDK010000016.1:0-52331 GCA_038203955.1 Thermoanaerobaculia bacterium
GGGTGGGTGAGGGTGCTCGCCACAAAGACGAGGTGTCCCCGAGGCTGGCCAGCTGGCCGGCGGCAGCGCGGCAGCACCACACCCCGCCGGTCGAAGTGTCCGTCACGGACAGGGTGTATTCGATGTCGGTCAGGCCGGCCCCGAAGACCCAGAAGAGATACCCGTCCCCTCCGAGCGCGGTTCGGGAGGCCGCGATTCCCGGCGGCAGAGCGAACTCCACGTCTGCGCCGCCGGGGAGGAAACGCCGACGTCGCAAAGACCAGAGAGACAAAAACGTCGGCGCCTTTCGCTCGCCTCAGTGACCGGGAGTCTTCTTCGAGTAAACCGCGCCTCCTCTCCTCTGACGCATGACGGAGCCGCCCCCTTGACCGGCCGGACGGTAGCGTCGGCCGGCTTGAACCAACGGAGCTTCCTTCTGAACGATCCGAACGAAATCTGATTTCTCTGGCCTGGAGTTTCAGAACAAAGGATCGGTCGTGAAGAACGCTCGAAGCGTGAAGATGCAGGAGCCCGTCATCTGCCCGACCTGGCAGCGGAAACTTACCGAGGCTGTCGCGCCCGTGATGTTGGCGAGTTTGAGACTAGTCCCCTGGTATGCGTTGACCGCCTGGATCCCGGTGGGCGCCGAAACAATCGTCCATTGAGCGACTCACGCGTCATCGCTGCAGGAGGATATTCCGGGGCCGCACTGGTGGAACCCCCCGGATGTCCCCACGTTCACGTTGGCGGCCATCGAGGCCGGGGCCCCGGTGACCGTGCTCACGACCGGAACCACGCCGACCACTTCGACGATGACGTTGTTCGGGATGGGGAGGGTGACACCGGTCGTGGCGGGGTTCGTCGCACCCGTCACGGCGATCGAAAGCACCCCGGTGTTGGCCAATGCAGAACCTGAGATGAGAAGCGCCGACGCAGCAAACACGAGCGAACGCAACTTATGAGATTTCCCCCCCTTGGCAAAAGTCTATCCGTTGCCGAGATGCGGCATGGGGAAGACAGTAGCCACGAGTTCGAACCCATCGCGCGCAGGCGCGGCCGCTCTCAAAGGATGCCGCCTTGAGAGGGCTGCGTCCCGACGCAGCTTGCTGGTAACAGGGCCGGCGGAAAGTGGTAGCCCATACGGGAATCGAACCCGTGTCGCGCCGTTGAGGCGCGCCGCGGCGGGAGCCGCGCTCAAACGATGCCGCCTTGAGAGGGCTGCGTCCCGACGCAGCTTGCTAGTAACAGGGCCGGCGGAAGGTGGTAGCCCATACGGGAATCGAACCCGTATTACAGCCTTGAGAGGGCTGCGTCCTAACCGTTAGACGAATGGGCCAACGGGGGGGCGTGAAAATAGCACACGGTCCCTCGACCGGCAAGATCTGCGGCGCGCCCCGGAGGCCGGCCGCAAGACCGCCGTCTTTCGCGCGTCGGGCCGCCGGAAGGGCAGGCAGAATGGCCCTGCCTTCCATAAACGTCGTACCGCCTGCTCCTGTTCAGCACCACGGGCGCGACGGTATCGGCGAACGTGTACGTGTACGCCTCTCGCATCTGAGACCTTCGTCCCGCAAGCTCAGCGGCTTTTTTCTCGCGCGCCGTCGATCCGCCTCTGCGCCAGCGCCAGCCCCCCGTACACCTTCGGGTCGACGAGCCTGCCTTCGGCCCTCCGCGCGTCGAGCCACGCGTACGACTCCGCAAACGGCACCTCGTAGACGCGGATGTCTTCGGCCCCTACGCCCCCTCCTTTGCCCTCGCGCGTGAGACCCCGGGCGAGGTAGACGGTGACGATCTCATCGGAGAGCCCGGGCGACGGCGGGCCTTCGCACAGGATCTCGAGCGTGGCCGCGCGAAATCCCGTTTCCTCGACGAGCTCGCGGTTGGCCGCCTCTTCTCCGGTCTCCGATCCCTCGTCACCCGCCAGACCCGCGGGGAGCTCGATCACGTCTCCACCGACCGCCTCCCGGTGCTGCTCGACGAAGAGAACCCGTTCCTCGTCGGTGACCGCGACGAGAATCGCGATGCCGCTGATGTTCTTCCTCTGTACGAACTCCCAGCCGCGGCGTTGGACGAAGTTGAGGTGTTTCCCTTCGTAGAGAACTTCGAGCTTCGCAGACTCGTTTGTCATTCGGGCACTCTAGCGGAACGGAAAACGGGAGCCGAGCGACCAACGGGAGCGAGACGGCCGCGGTATTCCACGGTCAACTAGATCGGGAGCCGAGCGACCAACGGGAGCGAGACGGCCGCGGTACTCCGCGGTCAACTAGATCGAGAATCGGGAGCCGAAAATATACGAGGAGTGTCACTTTCAGTTTCGCTCTTCGCCTTTAGCCCTCTCCTCGCGCCCAGCGCCGAGCGCCTCCCGCCCAGCCCTTCGCCCTTTCGCCTTCCCCCTTCCGCCCATCCGAGCCACAATCATCCCAATGCCGCGCGCGAAGATCGTCTGCACCATCGGCCCCGCCTCGGAGACGCCCGACCTGCTCGACCGCCTGATCGCCTCGGGGATGAACGTCGCGCGTCTGAACTTCTCCCACGGCAGCTACGAGGAGCACGCGCGCAACATCGGGCTGATCCGATCGATCGCGGAGCGCCGGGGCCGCGCCGTCGCCGTCCTCCAGGATCTCGCCGGCATCAAGCTGCGGCTCGGGTCGATAGCGAACGGGCCGGTTTCGATCGAAACGGGGAGCCGTCTCACGCTGACGACGAGGCCCGTTCCCGGCGACGCCCGCGAGATCTCCGTCACCTGGCCCGGCCTGCCTCCGAGCGTCCGGCCTGGAGACACGCTCCTGCTCGCCGACGGCGATCTGCAGCTCGAGGCGCTCGAGACGACCTCGACGGACATCGTCTGCCGCGTGGTGGCGGGCGGCCTCCTCTCCTCCAACAAGGGGATCAACCTGCCGACCCGGTCGATCGACGCCCCTTCGTTGACGGACAAGGACCAGCGGGACCTCGAGTTCGGCATCGCGCAGGGCGTCGACATGGTGGCGCTCTCGTTCGTGCGATCCGCGCGCAACGTGGCGGACGCGCGCGAGTTCCTGCAGGCCCGGGGCTCAGCCGTCCCCCTGATCGCGAAGATCGAAAAGCACGAAGCGCTCCGCAACATCGACGAGATCGTGGCGGCCGCCGACGGGATCATGGTGGCGCGCGGCGACCTCGGGGTGGAAACGCCCCTCGCCCACGTGCCGCTCCTCCAGAAGATGCTGATCGCGCGGTCCAACCGCGCCGGAAAGCCGGTGATCACGGCGACGCAGATGCTGCGGTCCATGGTCGACAGCCCGCGCCCGACCCGCGCCGAGGTCGCCGACGTCGCCAACGCCATCCTCGACGGGACCGATGCGGTCATGCTCTCGGAGGAGACGGCGAGCGGAAGGTTTCCGCTCGAGGCTCTCGAAACCATGGTCCGAATCGCCGAGGACGCGGAGACCGCGTTTCCCTACGACACGTGGCGTCCCCGCATCGCGGAAGTCGGGGTGACTTCCCTTCCGGAAGCGGTGGCGGACGCGGCCTGCACCCTCGCCGACGACATCGGCGCCGCCGCGATCATCGCCTGCACCCAGTCCGGGAACGCGGCGCGCCTTCTCGCCCGCCACCGCCCGAAACGGACCATCCTCGCCCTGACGCCGTTGCCGGAAACCTACCGGCGGCTGGCGCTCGTCTGGGGCGTCATCCCGCTCCGAATCGAGATGCCGGAGTCGACGGACGCCCTCATGGATCGGATCCCGGCGCTCGCGCTCTCGACGGGATTCGTCGCGCGGGGAGATCGGATCGTGATCACCGCCGGCATCCCGATGGGAGTCTCGGGCAGCTCGAACTCCGTCAAGGCCGCGATCATCGATTAGGGGGCGGCGTGCCAAAT
This sequence comes from Thermoanaerobaculia bacterium, assembly GCA_038203955.1. GTDB lineage: Bacteria > Acidobacteriota > Thermoanaerobaculia > UBA5066 > Gp7-AA6 > JALYUA01. The sequence goes on from JBBRDK010000016.1 coordinate 3,833, forward strand.
CGCCACGGCGCATCCGGGAACGTTTCGTGCTCTCATCCGCCCCGGAGGAGCCCATGACGCTTTCCCCGGCCCTTTTCCTGTCGGTCTTCGCGGCGGCGGCCCCCGCCCTTGCCCAGACCGCAGTCCCTCTGCCGGCGCCGCTACCCAACGCGTCCCCCTCCGGCCCCCCGGGCGGCCCCGCCGCCGCGTGCCCCCGCATCGACGTCCCCTACACGCAGTTTCAGCTCGCCAACGGGTTGAACGTGATCCTTCACGAGGACCACACGGTTCCGCTGGTCGCCGTCGACGTGTGGTTCCGGGTTGGCTCGGCGCGCGAGAAGCCGGGCCGCACGGGCCTCGCGCACCTCTTCGAGCACATCCTGTTCGAGGGCTCCTCTCACGTGAAGCCCGGCGAGTTCGACAAACTTCTCGAAGGCGTCGGAGGCGACACCGACGGGTCCACCAACAACGACCGCACCAACTACTACGAGGTCCTCCCGGCGAACGCCCTCGAGCTGGCTCTCTTCCTCGAGTCGGATCGCATGGGATTCCTGCTCGACGTTCTTTCTCCGGCCCGCGTCGATCAGCAGCGGGACGTCGTGAAGAACGAGCGCCGCCAGCGCATCGAAAACCAGCCCTACGGGAGCGCCTCGATCCGGATCGAGGAAGAGGTCTTTCCGGCCGGCCATCCCTACCACTCCCCCGTCATCGGATCCATGGAGGACCTGACCGCGGCGACTCACGACGACGTGGCCGCGTTCTTCCGAAGCTTCTACTCTCCGGTCAACGCCAGCCTCGTGGTCTCGGGCGATTTCCAGACGGAGGAGGCACGGCGGAGGGTCGAGAGCTGGTTTTCCGACGTCGCCGCCGGTCCCAGGCCGCCCGTGCTCGCCGCCGCGCCGGCCGTGCTCGCGGCCGAGAAGCGAGTCACCCTCGAGGATCGCGTCCAGCTGCCCCGCCTCTACATGGCGTGGATCACCCCGGCACAATTCCATCCGGGAGACGAGGCTCTCGACCTGCTGTCGAGCGTGCTCGCGTCCGGAAAGAACTCCCGGCTCTACAAGCGTCTCGTCTACGACCTTCAGATCGCCCAGGACGTCTCCGCCGTGCAGGACTCCCGGGCGCTCGGGTCGATGTTCCTGATCGCGGTCACCGCGCGTGAGGGCCACACGCTCACGGAGATCGAGCGGATCGTCCAGGAGGAGCTCGACCGGGTGAAGCGCGAGCCGCCGTCGGCGCGGGAGCTCGAGCGCGCGGTGAATCAGTACGAGGCGGGCTTCTACCGCGCGCTCGAGCGCAATCGCGACAAGGCGGATCTCTTGAACGCGTACGACATGGAGGCCGGCCGCCCCGACTACTTCAACGAAGACCTCGCCCGGCATCGCGCGCTCGACGGGCGGGACGTCCAGAGCATCGCGAGGCGGCAGCTTCCCGACGACGCCCGCGTCGTCCTGAGCGTCGTTCCGACGGGGAAGACCCCTCTCGCCGCCACCGGGGCGAAGGGAGGCTCCCGATGAGTTTGAGGAGTCTGCCGGGGATTCTCGCGGCGATCGTCCTCTTCGCGTTCTCTCTCGAAGGCGCGGCGGCCCCGCCCGATCGGTCGAAACCGCCGCAACCCGGGCCCGCCGTTCCTTTGCGCCTCCCGGAGACGTCGCGGCTCAAGCTCTCGAACGGCATCCCCGTTTTTCTCGTCGAGCGTCACAAGGTTCCTCTCGCCCAGGTGCTGGTGGTCCTGCGCGGAGGCGCCTCGGCGGATCCCGCGAGCCGGCCCGGCCTCGCCAGCCTGACGGCGGACCTTCTCGACCGGGGCGCCGGGACGCGATCCGCCCTCGAGATCTCCGACCTCGCCGACACTCTCGGCGCCTCCGTCACGGCGGGCGCGGGCTGGGACACCTCCTCCGTCGGCATCAACGTGCCGGTCGCGCGGCTCTCCGAAGCGATCGCCCTGCTCTCGGACCTCGTGAGAAATCCCACGTTCCCGGGCGAAGAGCTCGAGCGGGTCCGACAGGAGCGGCTCACGGAAATGGTCCAGTGGAAGGACGATCCCGCCGAGATCGCGGTGACGGCGTTCGCGCGCGCGGTCTACGGGGCCCACCCCTACGGACGCCGCCCTGAGGGAAATCCCGCTTCGATGCGGAGCGTCACCCGGGAGGACGTGCGCCGCTACCACGCGGCCCGCTACACCCCCGGAGCGGCGGCCATCGTGGCGGTCGGAGACCTCCGCGCGACGGAGATGCTCGCGCTTCTCGACCGCGCGTTCGGCTCGTGGTCGGCCGGCGCGCCGTCGCCCGTCTCCGCGCCGCCGGCCGCGCCCCAGATCTCGGGCCGGCGCATCATCCTCGTGGACAAGCCCGACGCGCCGCAGTCCCAGATCTGGATCGGCCGTGTGGGGCCGCCGCGATCGACGCCCGACTACTTCGCCCTCATGGTCGCCAACACCATCCTGGGCGGCTCCTTCACGTCGAGGCTGAACCACAACCTGCGGGAGACGAAGGGGTACAGCTACGGCGCGTTCTCCCAGTTCGATTACCGCATCTCGACGGGGCCTTTCCTCGCCTCCGCCGCGGTGCAGACGGACAAGACCGGACCCTCCCTGACCGAGTTCTTCAAGGAGCTCGAGGCAATTCGCGAGGATGTTCCGGCGGACGAGCTCGCTCGCGCCAGGAACTACACGGCGCTGCGCTACCCCGCGGGCTTCGAGACGGACGCGCAGGTCGCCGGCCGCGTGCGCGATCAGTTCGTCTACGGCCTTCCCGACGACTACTTCAACACCTACGTCTCGCGCATCCAGGCCGTGACCGCCGCCGAAGTCCGGCGGGTGACATCGCAGTGGATCGACCCGAAAAACTGCGCGATCGTGATCGTCGGCGACCGCCGGAAGATCGAGCCGCAGGTTGCCGCTCTCCACCTCGGACCCCTCACCGTCCGGTCCATCGACGAGGTGCTGGACGTAAAGGGCAAGTCTCCCAACCCATGAGCGCGACCGTCCGGGGAAAGGTTGCTCCGAAGAAACGGAAGAGGCGCGGCCGCAGGAGCAAGGCGTGGAACCTCGTCCTGGGCGTGCTCTTCTTCATCCTGGGCGTGATCGGCATTCTTCTCCCGATCATTCCCCAGATCCCGTTCTTCATCATGAGCCTGTTCTTCTTCTCTCTCGTCTTTCCTCCCTTACGCCGCGCGCTCCGCCGCTTCCTGCACCGCCACCCGAAGATCGCGCACGCCTACAAGAAGTGGCGGGACAAGGCCCGCCGGAAACGGCAGGAGCTGATCCGCCTCGAGCGGGAGTTCTTCGGACAGAAGGACGAGCCGGACCGGTCAGGCCGGAACCGGGAATCGGGAATCGGGAATCGGGAATCGAAAAAGGATTAAGCGTTAACGCTCAACGCTGGACTCTCAACGCTCAACCGTCACTCCCACCGCAGGCGGGCGTCCCGCCGGGCTCGCACGCAAGCCACGGCGAGACTCACCAGCCACCCCGTCAGTCCATCTGCCTCCGCAGAACCGTCGGGATGTCGAAATCGTCGCGCGACGTCGAGGCATTCGGACCGAACCCGCCGCTGTCGTCTCCCCGCAGAAAAGGAGAGCGCGTCGGGCGGCCGGGGGCGGGGCGCGGCGGCTGCTCGTCGTCGATCTGAAGCGCGTCGTCTAAGTCGGCGCGGTCGAAACCGGTGGCGATGACCGTGACCTTGACCGAGCCCGCCATGTTGTCGTCGTGGACGCAGCCGAACAGGATCTCCGCGTCGGGGTCCGCGGCCTGCTGGATGATCGCGGCCGCCTCGTTGACCTCGTAGAGCGTCAGATCGGAGCCTCCGGTGATGTTCATGAGCACGCCGCGAGCGCCTTCGATTGACGCGTCCTCGAGAAGCGGCGAAGAGATCGCGGCCTGGGCGGCATGGACCGCGCGGTTCTCGCCGCTCGCGGTCGCCGTCCCCATCAGGGCCCGGCCCATGTCCGACATGATCTTCTTGACGTCCGCGAAGTCGAGGTTGATCTCTCCGGGGCAGTTGATGAGGTCCGAGATTCCCTGGATCGCCTGCCGCAGCACGTCGTCCGCGATCTTGAACGAGTCGGCCAGAGGGGTCTTGTTCTCGACGAAGGACAGCAGGCGCTGGTTGGGGATCGTGATCAGGGTGTCGACGTGGTCGCGGAGCTCCCGCGCGGCGCGCTCGGCCTGACGCATGCGCTTCTTGCCTTCGAAAAGGAAAGGCTTCGTGACGACGGCGACGGTCAGCGCCCCTGACTCCGCCGCGATCTTGGCGATGATCGGCCCCGCGCCGGACCCGGTTCCGCCGCCGAGACCCGCGGCAATGAAGACCATGTCGGCTCCCTTGAGCGCTTCTCCGAGCCGTTCCTGATCTTCGAGCGCGGCGTTTCTTCCGACGTCGGGGTCCGCTCCGGCGCCGAGCCCCTTGGTCAGCCGCGACCCGATCTGAATCTTCAGCGGCGCGGAGGCGCGGCGGAGCGCCTGGAGGTCCGTGTTGCAGGCCATGTAGTCGACCCCGCGGACTCCGGCGGCGATCATCCGGTTGACGGCATTGGAACCGCCTCCTCCGATTCCGATGACCTTGATCATCGCAGGCGAAGCATCTCCGCCCTCCAGCTCTATGGAGATCTTGCGGTTCTCGTCACCAACGAACTCGATCATGGGTTTTTCCCTCCTGCCCTTCCGCGTTCCGGCGCGTGCCTTCAAAAAAACTCTCGAAAAAACTTCGACATCGATGCGGTCACCCGCCCGATTCCCCGCCCGCGGCGCCGACCGGCCTTGTTGCGGTGCCCGTAGAGAAGCAGTCCCGTCGCGGTCGCCCACTCCGGCCGCGAGACCACGTCCACGAGCCCGCCCACACCCGCGGGAACTCCCCGCCGCACCGGCCCCTCGAAGATACCTTCCGCGACTTCCACGATGCCCTCGAGCTCCGCCCCACCCCCCGTCAGGACGATCCCGGAGCGAATCTCCTTTTCGAGACCCAGCCGCACGAGGTCCTCGCGGACGAGGCCGAGCAGCTCCTCGGCGCGCGGCTGCAGGATCTCCGAGAGGGTGGTCCGCGGGCAGAGCTTCGGCGCGCGCCCCCCCACCATCGGGACCTCGACCATCTCGTCCTCTCCCACGGCGCTCGTCATGGCCGAGCCGAACTTCTTCTTCAGCCGTTCCGCGTCGGTGATCGGCGCGCGCAGGACCACCGCCAGGTCGTTGGTGAAGTGGTCGCCTCCGATCGGGATGACGGCCGTGTGGGCGATCGACCCGCGATGGTAGATGGCGACCTCCGTCGTCCCGCCGCCGATGTCCACGAGCCCGATCCCGAGCTCCTTCTCGTCCGTCGTCAGGACCGCCTCCGCCGCCGCGAACTGCTCCAGGACGAGCTGGACGACCTCGATGCCCGCCTTGTTCGCGCAGGTGACGATGTTCTGGGTGACCGCGACGGGGGCCGTCACCACGTGAACGTCCGCCTCGAGGCGGGCGCCCACCATGCCGACGGGGTCGGCGACGCCATCCTGACCGTCCACGGCGAAATCCCGGGGGATGACGTGAATGACCTCGTGGTCCTGGGGGATCTGGACCCCCCGCGCGGCGTCGATCACCCGGGCGACGTCCTCTTTCGTGATCTCCCGGTCCTTCCCGGCGACCGCGACCACCCCCCGGCTGTTGAAAGACCGGACATTCGACCCCGAGACGCCGACCCAGGCCCTGGCGATCTGCACGCCGGCCATGATTTCCGCCTCTTCGGCGGCCCTCTTGATCGCCTCGATCGTCGCGTCGACGTTGACGATGTTGCCCTTGCGCGTTCCCCGGTTGGCCGAAGCGCCCTTCCCGATTACGTCTAAGGAGCCGTTCGCGTTCTGCTCCCCGATCAAGACGCAGATCTTCGTCGTCCCGATGTCACAGGAGACGAGGAAATTCTCGGGCTTGGACACTAGGACACCCCGGGCCGGGAATCGGGAGCCGAGCGACCAACGGGAGCGAGACGGCCGCGGTACTCCGCGGTCAACTGGATCGGGAAACGGGAATCGAAGTGGCCGAGGTTTCTCATCAGAGGGAGTTACCCGCTCCGTAAGCGCCTTCGAGCACGATGCGATCCGAAAAACGCAGGTCTATGGCCCGGGCCTCCCAACCACGTCGGACGATCAGCTCGCGCGCGTTCAAGAGCGCGCGAATCTTCTCGGGCGCGTCCCGCCGCAGAACACGAACCGGCCTTCTGAAGATCGAATCCATCATACCGAAACCACCATCGGGCAACGCATCGATTTCGGAGAGCGCCGAGAAATACTCCGGACGTTTTTCGCGCAATTCTTCGAGCATGCCCACGAGCTCGGGTAACTGCCTCCGCTCGCCGGAGATGAGCACGTACTCGCCGCGGTCCGCGCGCGCGTCGTACGGCGCGATGGCCTGGCCTCGCGCGTCGACCCAGAAGAGGCGGTTCTTCTCCCGGAGCAACGCGATCGGCCGGCGCTCCGCCACGCGGATGGCGAGACCGTCGGGAAATTTCTTCGAGAGGGTGACGCGCTCGATCCACGGTTCGCGAGCCAGCCGTTCCGCGAGAGGAGCGAGATCGAGCGTCACGAGATTCTTCGAGCGCCAGGGATCGAGGGCCTTGAGCACGTCTTCGGTGCGCGAGCGCTGGTTCCCGAAGACCTCGAACCGGCGGAGCGAGAAGAAAGGCCCCCCGAGAAACTTCGACCCCCCGAGCGTCGCGCAGAGGATCACGGCGAGCACCGAAAGAGGGCGTCTCAGCCGCCCCGGCTTCTTGACCTCCGCCCGGCCGCGCCGGAGAAAGACGGGCTCGCTATCCACGGCGCAGGTATTCCTCCCCGAACTTCACGATGTCTCCGGCGCCCATGGTGAGCAGCAGGTCGCCCGGCTTCAAGAGGCGGTCGAGCTCGCCCGCAAGCTCTTGTTTTTCATGAACATACACGACTCCGGCGTGTCCGTAGGAGCGCGCCGCGTCCGTCACCAGCTCCCCCGACACCCCCGCAATCGGCTGTTCGCGCGAGGGGTAAACGTCGGTCACGATCGCGAGGTCCGCGGCGGTCAGAACGCGCCCGAACTCCCCCGCGAAGTCGCGCGTCCTCGAATAGAGGTGCGGCTGGAAGAGCGCGACCAGCCGGCGATCCGGATAGACCTGCCTGGCGGAGGCGAGAGTCGCGGCGATCTCCGTCGGGTGGTGCGCGTAATCGTCGACGACGAGCACGCCGCCCCGCTCCCCTTTCGTCTCGAATCGGCGGATCACGCCGGTGAACTCCGCGAGAGCGCGCGCGATCGTGGGAAACGGGATGGAGAGCTCGCGGCCGACGGCGATCGCCGCGAGCGCGTTGGCGACGTTGTGGCGTCCGGGAAGGCGCAGATGGACGCTGCCGAGCGACCAGGTCTGCCCCTCCCACACCTCGAAGGTCGTGCCGGTCGCACGCAGCTCGATTTCTCGCGCGCGCACGTTCGCCTCGGGCGACTCTCCGTAGGTCACGACGCGCCGCTTGATGCGGGGAATGATCTCCCGCGCGCCCGGATCGTCCACGCACACGACGACGGCGCCGTAGAACGGAACGCGGTTCGCGAACGTCGCGAACGCGTCCTGGATGTCGTCCAAGTCGCGGTAGCAATCGAGATGGTCGGCCTCGATGTTCGTGATCACGGCGACGACGGGCGTGAGCTCGAGGAAGGACCGGTCGAACTCATCGGCCTCGGCGACCAGGTAGTCGCCTTTGCCGAGCCGCGCGTTCGTCCCGAGGATCCGGACCTGGCCGCCCACGACGATCGTCGGGTCGAAGCCAGCCTCGGTCAGCACCATCCCGGCGAGGGACGTCGTCGTGGTCTTCCCATGGGTGCCGGCGATCGCGACGCCCTGCTTCAGGCGCATGATCTCGGCGAGCATCTCCGCGCGACGGATCACCGGAATCCCGCGCTCCCGGGCGGCGGCGACTTCAGGGCTCGTCTCGCCGATGGCGGAGGAGATCACCACGAGGTCGGCGTCGGCGACGTGGCTGGCGTCGTGACCGTAGGCGATGCGGCCGCCGAGCTTCGTCAGGCGGTCGGTGTTCTCCGAGCGCTGGAGGTCGCAGCCCGAGATCTCCAGGGGGGTCGAGAGGAGGAGGATCTCCGCCAGGCCGCTCATCCCGACGCCGCCGGCGCCGACGAAGTGCAGGCGCCGCAGCCGCAGGAACCTCATGCCGCCCTCCCCGCCGCTTCCGCCTCGAAGAGGAGGTCCGCCAGCCGGCGGGCGGCGTCCGGAGCCGCCAGCGACCGCGCCGCGGCGGCCATCGCGGCGAGCCGCGGGTGGTCGGCGAACAGGGACCGGATCGCCTCCGCGAGCCGGGGACCGTCGAGCGCAGGCTCGTCGATCGTCCGGGCGGCGCCGGCGCGCGAAAAGGCGAGCGCGTTGGCGGCCTGGTGGCCGTGAGCCGCCGCTCCGAACGGCACCAGGATCGCGGGTTTCCCGGCGGCCGCGAGCTCGGCGAGCGTCATGGCGCCGGCCCGCGAGACGACGAGATCTGCCCAGGCGAGCGGCTCCCACAGGCGCGGCAGAAAGGCCTCGAGCGACCAGCCGGGCGGCAGCTCCCCGTACAGGGCCCGGGTCGAGGCCAGGTGCTTCTCTCCCGTCTGATGAATGACGGACAGAGCATCCGCGCCCAGGATGCGGGAGGCCTCCGCCATCGCGCGGTTGAGGACGGTCGCGCCCTGGCTTCCGCCCAAGACGAGCACGCGGCCCGGGCCGCCCCCCGGCCGGGACGCCGGCGCCTCGAAAAACTCGGGCCGAACGGGCGTTCCCGTGACCACGCCGGGGCGGCTCATGCGGCAGTTGCCCTCGGCGACGCCGACGGCCGTCCGCGTCGCGATGCGGTTCAGCATCCGGGAGGACACGCCGGGGAGGGCGTCGGAATCGTGGATCACGGTCGGGATCCCGAGCGAACGCGCCGCCGCGAGAACGGGGACGGAAACGTACCCGCCCATCCCGGCGACCGCCCGGGCGCGATGGCCGCGAAGAATCCGCCGCGCCTCGAAGAAGCCGAGCGGCAGGTTGACGAGCGCCCGGACACGGGCGCCGAGACTCTTGCCGACGAATCCCGAGGCGCGCACCGATTCCAGGGGGAAGCCGGCCTCCGGCACGAGCCGGTGCTCGAGCCCCTCGGGGGTCCCGATGAAGAGAATCGGAGCGTCCGGCCGGCGGGCGCGGATCTCCCGCGCGAGCGCGATCCCCGGAAAAATGTGTCCTCCCGTTTTTCCCGCGGCGATCACGTAGGCACCTTCCGAGGGGTTGTCGGTGGTCAGTTTTCAGTTCTCAGTTCGATGGGCTCTTCGGGACTCTCGACTCTCGATTCTCGACTCTTAGCTCTCAACTCCCAACTCTCAACTCTCAACTCTCAACTTTCTACGGCGCTCACCTCGTGCTGAGAGATGTTCAGGATCAGACCGGCGGCGATCCAGGACGCGACGAGCGAGGACCCTCCGTAGGAGACGAAGGGAAGCGGAATACCCTTCGTCGGGACGAGGGCGAGCACGACGCTCACGTTGATGAAGGCCTGCACGACGAGAAGCGCCGTCGCGCCCGCCGCGAGATAGGAAGCGAAGGCGTCGGGGGCCCGCCGGGCGACGCGAAGCCCACGCCAGGCCACGATCCCGAAGCAGACCACGACGGCGACGGCGCCCAGGAATCCGAGCTCTTCGCCGACGATCGCGAAGATGAAGTCCGTGTGAGGGTAGGGAAGGAAGAAGAGCTTCTGTTTCCCGCCGCCGAGCCCGTTCCCGGAAAGACCCCCCGCCCCGACGGCGATCAGCGACTGGATCGCCTGGAAGCCCGCGCCGAGCGGATCCGCCTCGGGCTTCAAGAACGACATCAACCGGGCGCGCCGGTAACTGGCGGAAAAGGCGAGCGCGGCGAGCAGCGGCACGAGTCCCGCCGCGCCGATCGCGAAGAAGCGGGCGCGGACGCCGGACAGCCAGAACAGGACGGTGCAGAGCATCACGTAACACACGGCCGTGCCCATGTCGGGCTCCAGAATCACGACGCCGGCGGCCGCCCCCGTGAAGACGAGAGAGGCGACCATCGCCCGCTCGGGGTCGCCAGTGCTCTGGACCTTTCGCGCCAGGAGCGACGCGAGGACGAGCGCGAGGCCGATCTTCAGCATCTCCGACGGCTGGAGCATCACGGGTCCGAGGGAAAGCCACCGCCGCGCATTGTTGATCGGCGGATGGAAGAGAGCCCCGACGCACAACAGCCACGCGAGCCCGAAGGTGCCATAGACGACCCACGGACGGGAGAATTTGCGGTAATCCGTCCGGTACACCACGAAGGCGCCGATCCCTCCAACGACCAGGGCGATCAGCTGCTTGACGAGGTACCGGTAGGGATTGCCGCCGCTCTGCGCCGCGGAGACCGCCGAGGCGCTGTAGATCATCACGCACCCGAAGAGGGAAAGCGCGATGAGCGCCGCGAACAGGACCTTGTCGCTCGTCAACTTACGCGCCATGAGAGCTCCCTCCGGCGGCAGCGGCCGCGGCGGCTCGCGCCAGCCGCGCGAAGTGCTCGCCGCGCTCTTCGAAATTCGAATATTGATCGAAAGACGCGCACGCCGGCGACAGGAGGACCGTGTCGCCGGAGCGGGCGATCTCCGCCGCCCGCGCGACGGCGCGATCCATCGTCCCCGCCCGCTCGCTCGCGACCGCGTCGCCGAAGGCCTCCTCGATGAGCGGCGCGGCCTCGCCCACCGTCAGGACCCGGCGGGCGGCGCGCTCCACCACCGGAAGCAGCGCGGAAAAGTCGCCGTGCTTGTCCCGCCCGCCGAGGATCAGGATCACGGACGCGGGCGCGCATCCCTCGAGAGATTTCTTCGTCGCGTCCACGTTCGTCCCTTTCGAGTCGTTGACCCACCGGACGCCGCCCGCCTCCGCGACCAGCTCGGTGCGGTGGGGCAGCCCGGGAAATCCGGTGAGGCCTCCCCGGATGGCGTCAGACGGCAGCCCGAGGCACTCCGCGGCGCACAGCGCGGCCAGCGCATTCTCGACGTTGTGGGCGCCGGAGAGCGAAAGCTCGCCGGCGGCGAGCACCCGCCGGGCGCCGCCCGCGACGGCGGAGAAGATCGCCCCGCTCTCGAGCCAGGCGCCGCCCCTGACCTCGCCGGCGCGGGAAAACGGCACGCGGCGCCCGCGCGTCGCCGCGGCGAACGCGATCGGGTCGTCCGCGTTGACGACGGAGAAGTCCCCCGGACCCTGCCGGGCGAACACGCGCTCCTTTGCGGCCGCGTACTCCGCAAGACCCGCGTACCGGTCGAGGTGGTCCGGTGTGACGTTGGTCAGGACGGCCACGTCGGGCGCGAACCATTCGACCGTGTCGAGCTGAAACGACGACACCTCGCAGACGAAATCGCGCGGCGCCCGCTCCGAGAGGAAGGCGGAGAGCGGCACGCCGATGTTCCCGGCCAGCGCGACGGGCCGTCCCGAACGCCTCAGGATGTCGGCGATCCAGGCCGTCGTCGTCGACTTGCCGTTGGTCCCGGTGATCGCGACCCAGCGATTGGTGCCCTCGACCTCGGCCTCGGCGATCTCCCACGCGATCTCGAGCTCGCCGGAAACCGGAATGCCGAGAGACCGGGCCTCCGCCACCGGGTCCGCGGAGAGCGGCACGCCCGGAGAGAGAGCGAGCCATCCGGCGCCATCCAGAAATCCCTTCGCCGGCCCGCCGAAGAAGAGCCGGGCCCCGCGCGCCCGCATCGCGTCGAGGCCCCCGAAGGCCGTCTCCGGAGCCCGGTCGCCAATCGCGACCTCGATGCCCCGGTCGAGAAGCGCGTCCGCGAGCGCGCGGCCGCTTCGGGCGAACCCGAGGATCGCGACCCGCCGGGGAAGGACCCGGCCGGAGGGAAGGGGCCGCGCCGTCATCTCAGCTTCAGGGTCGAAAGCCCGAGCACGGCGAAGAGAATCGACAGGATCCAGAACCGGATGATGACCCGCGACTCGGCCCAGCCGGCGAGCTCGAAGTGGTGGTGGAGCGGCGCCATCCGGAGGACGCGCTTTCCCCTCGTCTGGAACGAGGCCACCTGGACAATCACCGAGAGCGCCTCCAGGACGAAGAGGCCGCCCACGATTGCGAGCAGCACCTCGTTCTTCGTCATCACGGCGACGGCGGCGATCCCGCCGCCGAGAGGCAGCGAGCCCACGTCCCCCATGAAGACCTCGGCGGGATGACAATTGAACCAGAGAAATCCGAGAGAGGCGCCGACGATCGCGCCGCAGAAGACGGTCAGCTCGCCGCTCTGGGGAACGAACGGAATCTGGAGATAGCGGGCCGCCACCGCGTTGCCGGTGATGTACGCGAGGATGGCGTAGGTGCCGGCGGCGATGCCGACGGAGCCGATCGCCAGACCGTCCAGGCCGTCCGTCAGGTTGACAGCGTTCGAAGCCCCGACCAGAACGGTGGCGACGAAGGGCAGATACAGGATTCCGAGGTCGAGCACCAGGCGTTTCGCGAAAGGAAACGTGACGACGGTCGAGATGCTCCCGTGCCCCGCCCACTGGCGGATGATCCAGGCGATCGCGAGAGCGACCAGGATCTGCGGCAGCAGCTTACCCCTCCCGGTCAGGCCCAGATTGCGCCGCCGGGTGAACTTCACGAAGTCGTCGGCGAAACCGACGGCGCCGAGCGTGATCATCGTCCCGAGGGCAATCCAGACGAACCGGTTCGACAGATCCATCCAGAGAAGCGTCGCCACGATGACGGCCAGGAGAATCAGCAGACCTCCCATCGTCGGCGTCCCCGCCTTGGAGAGGTGGCTCTTGGGCCCCGCCTCGCGAATCGACTGGCCGATCTGGCGGCGCCTCAAGAGCCGGATCATCGGCGGGCCGAGGGCGAGCGCGAGAAGGAGGGCCGTCACGGCCGCCATCGCCGTCCGGAACGTGATGTACCGGAACACATTGAGGGCCGGAATCGATCGGGCGAACGGGTGCAGGAGGGAGTAGAGCATCAGAAGAGCGGGAAACGAGAAACGGGAAACGGGAAACGACCGTTCCCGCACCCTTCCAACGGTGTCGCGTTCACGATCACCCTCTCCTTCGATTCCCGATTCCCGATTCCCGATTCCCGGCCCCGGGCCCCGTCAGCCGAGCCACGGCTCGATCGAGTCCCACGCCGCGCGACGCCTTGAAGAGGACGGCATCGCCGGGGGCGAGCAGAGACTCGAGAAGCGCGGCCGCCTCCTCCGGGTCCCGCGCGGCGGTCACGTCGCCGGAAGGGAATCCTGCCTCGATCGCGCCTTCTCCGATCGCCGCGGCGCGCGTGCCTACGCAGACGAGCCGGTCGGCCCGCCCGACGGCGTATTTGCCCGTCTCCCGGTGCCACCAGCGCTCTTCGGGCCCGAGCTCCAGCATGTCGCCGAGCACCGCGATCTTCCGCGTTCCCGCCAGAAGCTTCAACGTGTCGAGCGCCGCGCGCATCGAGGGCGGGCTCGCGTTGTAGGCGTCGTCATAGAGAAGCGCGCCGGAGGCGTGCCGGCGAAACTCCCCGCGGTGAGGCGCCGCGGCGAGCGCTCCGGCGGCCGCCGCGCAGTCGTCGGGAGAGGCGCCGGCCGCCAGCGCCACGGCGGATGCGGCGAGGTAGTTCGCCACCTGATGCAGCCCCGGGACGGGCAGGCGCGCCAGGACGCTGCCCGAGGGAGTCCTCAGCCGGAGCGACGATCCGTTCTCGTCGAGCACGACGTCCTCGACGGTGACGTCGGCGCCCGCCGCGCGTCCGAAGCGGAGGGCCGGCCCGGACCACGCCGCCGCGAGGTCCTCGATCCGCTCGTCGTCTGCGTTGATCACGAACACGCCGTTCGGTTTGAGCCCGTCGAGGATCTCGCCGTTCGCCCGCGCCACTCCGTCCAGGGACCCGAGAAATTCCAGGTGCTCGGCGGCGATCACCGTGATTGCGGCGACGTCGGGCTCGAAGGTTCGCGACAATCGCGACACCTCTCCCACGGCGCTCATGCCCATCTCACCCACCATCCATTCGGGGGTCTTCGGGAAGTTCAGGACGGACATGGGGAAACCGATCGCGCTGTTCTGATTGCCGGGCGTCTTCTCGACCGCATGGCGGCGCCCCAGGATCGCGGACGCAAACTCCTTCGTGGTGGTTTTTCCCACGGACCCGGCGACAGCGGCGAGCCGGAAGCCCGACTCGCGCTTCATCTCTCCGGCAAAGCGGAGGAGGCCCTTGCCCGGGTCTGGCACGACGAGCACGGGAATCGCCCCCGGAAGGCCGGCGGGAACCCGCGCGCCGAGAACGGCCGCCGCGCCTGAAGCGACCGCCTGCGCGGCGAAATCGTGCCCGTCGACGCGCTCGCCCGCCAGCGCGACGAACAGGTCGCCCGGCCGGACCTTCCGCGAATCGACGGCGACTCCCGACAGCGCGGCGTCCGCGACCGGCGGAACGCTCAACGCCGCCGCCATCCTAGAGAGCGAGAAGTTCATCTCACCGCCGCTCGCCCGCGAGCTCGGCGGCAACCTGGCGGTCGTCGAAGGGCAGCTCCTCCGAGCCGATCACCTGGGTGGATTCGTGTCCCTTTCCGGCGAGGACGACGACGGTGCCCGAGTTGGCCAGGTCGATGGCCGCGCGAATCGCCTCGCGCCGGTCCGCGATGCGGAGCGCCTTCGTCGCACCGGAGGCGGCGAGACCCGCGGCGACGTCCGCCAGGATGGCATTCGGATCCTCGGAGCGGGGGTTGTCCGACGTTGCGATGGGAATGTCAGCCAGACGGCCGGCGATCTCTCCCATCGGGAAGCGTTTTCCGCGGTCGCGATCGCCGCCGCACCCGAAGACGAGGACGATCTTGCGGTCCGTGAGCTCGCGGACCGCGAGAAGCAGTCGCTCGAGGGCGTCCGGGGTGTGCGCGTAGTCCACGAGGATTCGGTAGGGCTGGCCCGCCTCGACCGGCTCGAGGCGGCCGGGCACGCGCGCCACGGACGCGCATCCCTCCACGACCTGCTGGTCGGAGAGCCCCAGGGCGAGCCCGGCGGCGGCGGCAGAAAGAAGGTTGTCGGCGTTGAAGCGGCCGAGCAGCGGGGAGCTCAGCCGGAGGGGCGCGGCCCCCCGGCGAACGAGATCGAAGGACGTCCCGGCGAGATCGCAATGGATGCGTTCCGCCCGGACGTCCGCCGCCGCGCCGCGCGAAGAGGTCGTGACGACCGGAAGGGCCGCGGAGGACGCCAGCCGGAAGCCCCAGGGATCGTCCACGTTGATGACGGCGGCGGCGCCCGGCTTGCGCAGGGAGAAGAGCGTGGCTTTCGCCGCGAAGTACTCCTCCATGTCCGCGTGGAAATCGAGATGGTCGCGAGTCAGGTTCGTGAAGACGGCGACGTCGAAACGGCACCCCGCGACACGGTCGAGCGCGAGCGCGTGCGAGCTGACTTCGATCGCGGCCGCCGGGACCCCTTCGTCGACCATCTCCGCGAGCAGTCGCTGCAGCTCCGCCGCGTCGGGCGTCGTCCGGGAGGCCTCGATCTCCCGCCGTCCCGTCCGGTAACCGACCGTCCCGAGAAATCCCGCGCGCCCGTAGCGCCGCTCGAGCAACGCCGAGAGGAGAGTCGCGGTCGTGGTCTTGCCATTGGTGCCGGTGACACCGGCGAGCACGAGCTTATCGCTGGGATTTCCGGCGAGCTCGGCCGCGGCCAGCGCCAGGGCGCGCCGCGCGTTCGCCACACGGGCCCACGGCACGGTCGAGCTCCGCGGCGCGGGATCCTCCGACGCGATCGCGACGGCGCCGCGGGAGATCGCTTCGGGGATGTGAGCCGCGCCGTCGGACTTCGCGCCACGGATGGCCACGAAGAGATCACCGGGACTCACGGTTCGCGAATCGTGCGAGACGCCGGAGACTTCCGCTTCCGGCGCCGTCGGGTCGATCTCGGCATCCGGAAGAACCGCAAGGAGGTCCATCAGGTTCAAGGACGAAAAGGACTCGAGCTCGTCTCCTCGCGGCCGCCGGCGGCGCGCGCGACCGACGGGACCGAATCTGAAAGGTTCAAGGTCGCCACGTCGCCGGGCCGGAAGGGCGCTCCCGGTGACGGGCTCTGCGACGTCACGAATCCCGCGCCGCGCAGCCGGACGGCGACCCCCATTCTCGCAAACAACGCGAGCGCCTGCCGCGCCGACAGTCCCGCCACGTCCGGGATCTCCCCGGCGACGACGCACGGGTCGGCGGCCGGAGCGGAGACGGGCACCGGCGTCGATCGCCGGCTCGAGGCGGGCACGAGCCCGGCGGGATACGGCGGCGGCATCGAGGCCAGCACCGTGGACGGCAGACGCTGCTCCTCTGGCGCCACGCGCAGGATCCCGAGCGCCTGCGAAACGATCCGGGAAAACAGCGGGGCCGCAACGGCGGCCGCGTAGTACTTGTTGCCCTGCGGTTCCTCGACGACGACGACGCCGACGATCTTCGGGTTCTCCGCCGGGGCGAACCCGACGAAGTTCGGGACGTGGCGCCCCCGCTGGTAGCCGCCGGGACCCGCCTTCTGGGCGGTGCCCGTCTTTCCCGCCACCGAAAATCCGGGGATCGCGGCCTCCGCTCCCGTTCCCTTCTCAACGACCCCTACGAGCATCTCGCGCATCTTCTTCGCCGTCGCTTCCGAAATCACGCGAACCGGCGGCGGGATCGCGATCCGTTCCTCGCGGCCGTCGGGCCGGGCGAGGCGCGTCACGAGCCGTGGCTGGACGAGAAGCCCTCCGTTGGCAATGACCGCGGCGACGCGCGCGAGCTGCAGCGCGGTCAGCGAGACCTCCTGTCCCATCGAGATCGAGGCGTTGGAGAGGGACGACCACCGCGACAGCGGCCGGAAGGTTCCACAGGCCTCTCCCGGAAGGTCGATCCCGGACGGCTTACCGATCCCGAACCGGCTGGCGCCCTCGTAGAGCCGCTCCGCGCCGAGCCGCAGGCCGACGCGGATGATTCCCACGTTCGAAGAATGGGCGAGCACGCCCGCGAGCGTCAGCGCGCCGTAGTCGTGGTGCCTGTCCTCGTTGATCGTGACGTTGCCGATGCGCACCGAGCCGCCGCCGGTGTCGATGACCTCGTCCATTCCGATCACGCCGTCTTCGAGCGCGACCGAGCCGGTGACCACCTTGAAAGTCGACCCCGGCTCGTACGCGTCCGCGACCGCGTGGTTGCGGCGGGTCTCGGCGGGATACTTCCCGTACTGATTGAGATCGAAGCCCGGAGCGCTCGCCATCGCGAGAATCTCGCCGTTCGACGGGTCCATCAGCACGACGCTCCCGGAGCGGGCGTGCAGCTCGGAGAGCGTGGCGGAAAGCTCGCGCTCCGCGGCGAACTGGATTCCCGAGTCGAGCGAGAGCGTCACCGTGGCCCCCTCCTGCTCCGCCCGCGCGCCCGGCGCTTCCGACTCTCCGTACGTCGAACGCCGCGCATCCTTGAAGGCGACGATCCGGCCCGGCTTACCGCGGACGGAAGAGTCGTAGGCGTATTCGAGGCCGGCGAGACCCGTGTCGTCCGTTCCGACGTAGCCGAGGACGGAGGCGGCGAGCGAGCCCTTCGGGTAGAAGCGCTTGGTCTCCGGGACCAGGCGGACTCCGGCGAGCTTCAGCGCGCGCACGCGATCGGCGGCCGCGGGATCGATCTTGCGTGCGATCCAGACGAACCCCTTCTCGGACGAGAGGCGGGCGAGAATCGGACCCGCGGGAAGACCCAGGGCCTTCCCGAGGCTGCGGGCCGTCGCTGCCGGCTGGACGACCTCGTCGGGAGCGGCGTAGACGGACGACACCTCGACCGAGACCGCGAGCTCGCGCCCTTCCCGGTCGAGGATCGCTCCGCGGCGCGGCGAAATCTCGATCTGCCGTTCCTGCTGGCGTTGCGCTTTCGCCCGGTATTTCGCGCCCTGGGCGAGCTGCAGCTGCGCCAGCCGTCCCACGACGATGACGCCCCAGACGATCAGGAAGAGAGAGAAGAGATTCCGGCGGCGGCGCGGAAAAGTGCTCACCTTCCTGCTCCTTCCACGTACTCGATCTGTCCGGGACGGGGGGGCTTCAATCCTTTTCGCGCCGCGGCGGCCGCGACGCGATCGGGCGCGGAGGCCAGCGCCAGCTGCGCCCTGAGCCGCCGGCTCTCCTCGGTCATTTCGGTCAGTGTCCGGGTGCGCGCCCCGCGGGCATATCCGACGCGGACGGTCTCGACGTGCAGCGCCGCATAGACGAGAAACGCGCAGGCGATCGGAAGGAGCGCGAGGGTGAATGCCGCGAGCTCCTGCCCGCGGCGGCGGTCGCGCTCTCGCGTCAGATGGAGGTTCTGAACGCGCTTCGACTGGGAGTAGGCGACCGAGCTCACGTCAGAGCTCCGCGATCTTCTCCGCCACGCGCATGCGGGCGCTGCGAGAGCGCGGGTTTTCCCGTGTCTCGGCTTCCGAGGGAACGACGGGCTTGCGCGTCAGGACGCGAAGCGCCCTGCGGGCTCCGCAGACGCAGGTCGGCAGGCGCGTCGGACAGGCGCACACGCCCGAGTCGCGCTTCAAGGCTTCCTTGACCATGCGGTCTTCGAGGGAGTGGTACGAGAGGATGGCGAGGCGCCCGCGCGCGTTTAACTGCTCGACCGCCGCCGCGAGGAATCGCGACAGGGCCACGAGCTCCTGGTTGACCTCGATGCGAAGCGCCTGAAATACCTTTGTCGCGGGGTCGATCTTTTCGCGCGAACCTTTCACGTTCGCCACGATCCGGGCGAGCTGCCGGGTGGACGTGATCGGGGCTGCCGTACGCTCCGAAACGATCCCTCGCGCGATCTTGACCGCCATCCATTCCTCCCCGTAATCGCGGAAAATCCGCGTCAGTTCTTCGACCGAAGCTGTCGACACGATGTCGGCAGCGGTTCGGCCTTCCCGCCCCATCCGCATGTCGAGTGGCCCCTCCCGGCGGAACGAAAACCCGCGCTCGGCGCGGTCGATCTGCATGGAAGAGACTCCGAGGTCCGCGAGAATCGCATCCGGCCGGCCGCGTCCCTCCAGCGCTTCGGCGATGTCGCCGAAGTTGCTCTGAAGAAGCTCGAAACGGTCTCCGAAACGCGCGAGCCGCGCCGAAGCGAGCTCCAGGGCCTCGGGGTCGCGGTCGAGCCCGAGGAGCCGGATTGACGGTCCGTGTTCGAGCAGCGCTTCGGTGTGCCCGCCCGCGCCCACGGTCGCGTCCACGAAAAAGCCGCCTCGCTCCGGCGCGAGCCACGCGACGACCTCCGCGGCGAGGACGGGCCTGTGCGGGCGCTGTCCAACGTCTTGCGTCTCCTGTCTCCCGTTCTCAATCGCTTCGACTCAGGTCAGCAGTTTCGAGATGGCGTCGTAGTCCTCGTCGGAGAAGTCCTCGCTCGCCAGGCGCGACGCCAGGGCATTCCGGTCGGAGACGACCAGGTGATCGATGTTCCCCGTCACGACGACGTCGGAGGGCAGCTTCGCCGTGTCGCGGAGGATCTGAGGGACCAGCAGTCGCCCCTGGCCATCCATCGACGCGTCCTGCCCGAAGAAGTTGACCCGCTCTAGAAACTTGTTCTTCGCGCGGTGAATCGCGGGAAGGGCCGCGAGCTTTTCTTCGAGCGCGCGCCACATCGCCAGCGGATAGAGAAGAACCTCTTTTCCGTGCAGAGACGTGACGAAAAACTCCGGACCAAAGGCCTCCTCGATCTGTTGACGAAAGAGGTTCGGCACCTTGAGACGGCCCTTCTCGTCGAGCCGGGCTGGCGCGCTCCCGCGAAAGCGGTCCATTGTTCAATTTGCAGTCCCGACGGCTGGTCGGGGCCACTTTCTCCCACTTTTTTCCAGATTAGTCCACTTCCGCGCATGTTAGGAGCGCGTAGGTTCCACGTCAAGCGAAAGCATTTAAGGGAGTCAGTTGGGGGCGCGAAGAGGGCGTAAGCCGGAGGGGAAGTTGAGCGTCGAGCGTCGAGCGTTAAGCGTTCTGTTGGTGGCCAAGCAGGCAGGGCGGGCCAGCACAGAGTCTTCAAAGGCACCCGCACTCTTCCGGACGCTCAACGCTGAACGCTTGACGCTCAACCACCGTCTTCCCCATGCCAGTCGCGCGTCAGCTCGAGCCACATCGCGAGGCCCCGATAGCCCCCGAATCGGGCGTAGCGGCGGGCGATCGAGGCGTCGGTTTTCTTGACCGGGCCGGGATGCAGCTGTCGGTATTTCTGACGGACCCACGAATCGAGAGCCAGGAAGTCGTGGCGTCCCAGGATGCGGAGCAGCCCCTCGGCGGCGTACGGACCGAAGCCGCGCTCTTCCAGAATCTCCTCCCGGATCTCCGCCGCCGGCCGGCTGCGCTCCTCCCAGCGATCGAGGTCCAGGGGTCCGGAAGCGGCGCGCCGTGCGAACCGGGCGAGAGCGGGGGCGCGATACCCGCACCGCACCTCGCGCTCGAGACGTCGAGGGGTGAAGCGCGCGAGCTCGGCCGCCGTCGGAAAGGCAGAACCTTCGGAACCCGCGAGGCCGATCAGTCGCGCCACCATCCCGCGCGTCGCCGCCCAGGAACAGTTGGTCGTCAGGAGCATCTTGACGGCGTCCTCGAAGAGCGTCGGGGCGCGAAGCATGCGGCCTCCTCCCCTCTCCAGGCTGCGAAGGAGCTCAGGCTCCGCCGAGAGAGACGAGACGAAGAGGGACAGGTCGAGGTCGAGCGAAAACACCCGCGCCGCCATCGCGGCGAGCCGCCGACGCGTCACACCCCGCGAGGAACAGAGGAGGACGCCGTCACCCGCCTCGAAGCGGACCGGCACGGCTCGCCCCGCGGCAGAAAACACGGTCGAGAGAACTCCGGAACCGGGGGTGTACTGGAACGGCGGAAGGTCGTACCACCAGTGCGACCGCACGACGCCGTCGAACGAAAAGAATGCGGGAAGCGGAATCTCGACGCGGACGGTTCAGCCCTTCTTTTCTTCGGCCTTCGCGAGCGCGGGGTCGTAAATCTTGATGTAGGCCTCGCGGCGCAAATGCTGGATGAACTCGGAAAACCGCTTGTCGTAGAGGTTTTCCCCGATCCGCTTCTTCAAGTCTTCGCTCACTTCGGCAAACGGCTTGTATCCCGCGGGCTTGCGGTCGGTGACGCGGAAGAGATGGATCGACGCCGGCAGGAGAACGGGAGCGGGATACTCGGATGGGGTCTCGGTGAAGACCGCCGCGTCGAGCGCGGGCAGCAGCTCCCCCTGGGAAACCGACCCGAGGTCTCCGCCGCGGTTCTTCGCGTTTCCCTCGGAGTACTCCTTCGCGAGGTCCTCGAACTTTCCTCCCGAGGCGAGGCGCGCGCGCACCTCTTCCATTCGGGCCACGGCCCGCTCTCGAGCCGCGGGATCGGAGGCCGTGAACCGGATCACGATCTCGTAGACGCGCGCCTGCGGCGGCACGCGGTAGACCTTCTCCTTCTGACGCTCGTACTCGCTGCGCAGCATGTCGTCGCTGACGTCCATCTTGCCGGTGACGTCGCGGCCGATGACCTTCTGAAGCGTGATCGTTTCGCGCATCTGGCGCTTCAGGTCGTCGCGGGTCATGTTCGAGGAGGCGAGCGCCGCGTCGAACTCCTGGTCGGTCGCGAGGTTGTACTGGCGCTTCACCCGCTCGACGGCCTCGTCGACTTCCGCGTCGGAGGCCGACACCGTCGGGCCGAGCTCCTTCGCCCGTTCGTCGATGAGCCTCTCGCGGATCATGTCCTCCAGGGTGTCCTTCTTGAGCTGCGTCCTGTCCGACGGGGCGTTGGGCGCGTTCTGCGCAGCGGTCACTCGCCGGTCGAACTCCGACTGCGTGATCAGCCGGTCATTGACGCGCGCCACGATCCGCTCGACGAGCTCGCCGGCCGTGGACGGCGCGATGGACGCGACGAGCGCCAGGGGAACGAGGAGCAGGCTTCGGATCTTCATGCGGACTCCATAACAGCGCGACTCTATCGGATGTTTCCGACCGTATAACGAGGGTTCAGCGTTGTGCGTTCAGCGTTGTGCGGAGTCCCGCGGCCGTCTCGCTCCCGTTGGTCGCTCGGCTCCCGACTCCGCTCCTCACCCCGCAAGCTCCATCAGCCAGCCCGTCATCGCAGGCAGGAGAGCTTCTCCCGCCGGAGAGGGGACGGTGAGCACGCGGGCCGGGGAGAGGCGCGCGCCGCGTGTCTGCCGCACGAACTCCGTCAGGCGGGCCCCGTCGATCCGGGCGTCCTCCGCGAACCGGAGGTGCACCTGCCCGCTCTGGCGCGTCAGGGAGGTCACGCCGGCGCGCTCCGCCCGGGAGCGCAGGCGGGCGTACTCGACCAGCCGGTGTACGGCGGCGGGGGGCTCTCCGAAGCGGTCGGCGATCTCGCGCGCGGTCTCCTCGAGCTCCCGGTCGTCCCGGGCTCGCGCGATCTTCTTGTAAATCATCATGCGCCAGTTCTCGTCCGCCACGTAAGACGGCGGAATCGTGAGGTCGAGCCCGAGCGACAGCGTGATGGCGCGTTCGGGGACCGGCGCCTCCCCCTGGATCTCGCGGATCGACTCCTCGAGCAGGGAGAGATACGTCTCGAAGCCGACGGAAGCGATCTGTCCGGACTGCTCGCCTCCGAGGATGTTGCCCGATCCGCGGATCTCGAGGTCCTTGGCGGCGATGCGGAATCCGGCGCCCAGGTCGCAGAACTCCTGGATCGAGGCGAGCCGGCGCCGCGCCGTGTCGGAGAGCGCCGCCGTCTCGTGCACCAGCAGGAACGCCGAGGCGGGCTTGTCGCTGCGGCCCACCCGTCCCCGGAGCTGATAGAGCTGCGCCAGCCCGTACGCCTCGGCCCGGTCGATCAGGATCGTGTTGGCCGAAGGGATGTCGAGGCCGTTCTCGATGATCGTGGTCGCGAGCAGAAGGTCGGCCCCTCGGGAGGTGAACTTGAGCATCGCTTTCTCGAGCTCGTTCTCGCGCATGGCACCGTGCGCCACGGCGATCCGCAGCTTCGGCAGAAGGGATTCCAGCTCGTCGCGGACACGGCCGATCGACTCGACCCGGTTGTGGACGAAGAAGACCTGGCCGCCGCGCTCGAGCTCCGCCTCGATGGCCTCGCGGATCACCTCGGCCTTCCGCGGGACCACCTGGGTCTCGATCGCGAGCCGGTCGCGCGGCGGCGTCTCGATGATCGAGAGATCGCGGAGCCCCGAGAGCGACAGATGGAGCGAGCGCGGTATCGGCGTCGCGGACATCGAGAGCACGTCGATCGACGTCTTCCATTCCTTCAGACGCTCCTTCTGCGCCACGCCGAACCGCTGCTCTTCGTCCACGATCAGCAGGCCGAGGTCGCGGAACGCGAGATCCTTCGCGAGCATCCGGTGCGTCGCGATCAGGATGTCGACCGTTCCGTCGGCGACCGTCTTGACGATCGCCTTCTGTTCCTTCGGGCTGCGAAACCGCGAGAGCAGGTCGATCGAGACGGGAAAGGCGGCGAACCGGCGGCGGAACGTTCGGAAGTGCTGGTCCGCGAGGATCGTCGTGGGAGCGAGGACGGCCACCTGCTTGCCGTCGAGCACCGCCTTGAACGCCGCGCGCATCGCGACTTCCGTTTTCCCGTAGCCGACGTCGCCGCAGAGGAGCCGGTCCATCGGCTTCGACGACTGCATGTCGCGCTTGACGTCCGCGATCGCCTGGGCCTGGTCCGGGGTCTCGACGTACTCGAAGGCGTCTTCGAACTCCTTCTGCCATGGCGAGTCCTTCGAGAAGGAGAAACCGTCGGCGAGGCTGCGGCGGGCGTAGAGCTTCAGCAGCTGGTCGGTCATGTCGCGCATGGCCTTCTTGACGGACGCCTTGCGCCTCGCCCAGCCGGCGCCGCCGAGCTTGTCGAGGGCGGGCTCCACGCCCTCAAGGCCCGAGTACTTCTGAACGAGGTCGAAGCGCTCGACGGGAAGCAGAAGCCTCTTCTCGTCGGCGTATCCGATCTCCATGAATTCGCGGTCTTCTCCTTCGACCGGCACGCGCTTCAAGCCCTGAAAGACGCCGATCCCGTAGTCGCGATGAACGACGGCGTCGCCGAGCTTTAAGTCCCGCAGGTCCGACAGGAACGCTTCCGAGGGCCGGCGGCGGGAGGTCGAGACCGGCTTTTCCTCGCCGAAGATCTCGCCCTCGGAATAGACGGACACGCGGGGCTCCCGCATACGAAATCCGCCCGAGATCTCGGCGGGAACGCAGATCACGGTCCCCGCGCTTCGCTCCGACGAGACGTGGAGGCCGTACTCGAGGGCGAAGCGCCGCAGCTTCTCGGCGCCACCGGTGCGCCGGACCGCGACGAAGTTCTCCTCCCCGTCCGCGAGGGCCTTCGCGATCTCCTCCGCGGCCTCGCGGGTGCGGCCCGCGTGGCCGGGAATAGCCTCGGCGGGAAGGCGCAGGAGGGAGCGGTCGCCGCTCAAGCCGACGCGGTCGAACCGCACCGCCGCTCCGGCGATCGCGCCGCGGATGCGGCCGGCGGGATGCGCGAGCTCCTCGGGAAGGAACGGATCCCGATCGGGGTCCCGGTCGGCGGCGAGCCGCTCCCCGAAACCCGCGATCTCCTCCTCCACCGCCGCGGGCTCGAGCACGGCCAGAAGCGCCCCCGCGGCGTGATCGAGCCATCCGGCAGGCATCGGGGAGACGGCCGGAGCGAAGACGACCCGCTCGACTTCGGAGGGATAGCGCCCCAGGCGCTCCGTCAGCAATTCGCGCTCTTCGTCGGATTCCCGGGCGACGGCGAAAGGCGGCAGCACCACGGATTCCAGGCGCTCGCGCGAGCGCTGGGTGTCGGGATCGAACACGCGGATCGAGGCGACCCGGTCGCCGTCGAGCTCGACGCGCACCGGCAGGTCGCGATCCGGCGCGAACACGTCGAACAGTCCGCCGCGCACCGCAAGGTCCCCCGTCTCGACCACGAGATCGGACCGGCGGTAGCCGACCGCCGTGAGCCGCGCGACGAACCGCGGCAGAGAGATCTCCTCGCCCTGGGAAAGCGACAGCAGAAGCTCCCCGAAAACCTCCGGTGAAGGCAGCCGGGCAAAGAGAGATCGCGCGGGGAGCACGACGGCCCGGACGGACGCGGGCTCCCGCAGTGCCGAGAGGAGGCCGAACTCGTCGCGCCGCGCCTTCAAGGAGGGCGGGATCCGCTGATACGGCGTCAGCGTGGGCGCGGGCGCGTGAAAAACACGGGACACGCCGGCCGCGACGAGATCTCCCGTCAGCGATTCCGACGCCTTCTCGTCCGGAACGACGATGGCGAGCGGACGCTCCAGGTCCCGCGCGAGGGCCGCCAGCAGAATGCCCGGGAGCGCCCCCGCCGCGCCCGCCACGACCGGACGCTCGCCGCGGCGAACACGCGTTAAGAGATCGACATACGAAGGAAAATCCGAGACGAGATCCGCGAGCATGGCGTCGAGTCCGGCGTGTTACGCGCGGTCGACCGGGCCGGCGGTCCGCGCCGAGAGCATCGGCGAGAGCTCGCGAAGACGCCGCACCGCCGCCGTGGTGACGGCAACCGTGAAGTCGATCTCGTCGGCGGTTGTAAAGCGGCCGAGGCCGAACCGGATCGAGGCGTGCGCCAGGTCGTCGTCGACGCCGACCGCCTTTAGGACGTGCGACGGCTGCAGCGAGGCCGAGGTGCACGCGGAGCCGGACGAAACGGCGACGTCCTTCATCCCCATCAGCAGAGCCTCGCCCTCGACACCCGCGAAGGAGAGGTTGAGATTTCCCGGCAGCCGCCGCTCGACCTCGCCCGGCGCGAGGCCGCCGTCGGCCGCGATCGCCGGCAATGGCGCTCCGTTCAGCGTCACGGCCGGCAGCGCGCCGAGAATTCCGTCGAGGAGACGCGCGCGCAGGGCCCTCAGGCGGGCGGCCTCGGGCTCGCGTTCGGAAACGGCGATCTGAGACGCCTTGCCGAGCGCCACGATGCCCGTGACGTTCAGCGTGCCCGAGCGAAGCCCGCGTTCCTGGCCGCCTCCGACGAACAGAGGAGCGAGGCGGACACGGGGGTTGCGGCCTCGCACGTAGAGAGCCCCCACACCTTTGGGCGCGTAGATCTTGTGCCCGGAGACGGAGGCGAGATCGACTTTCATCGTCTCGACGTCGAACGGGATCTTTCCGAACCCCTGGACCGCGTCGGTGTGGAAGAGGACGCCGCGGCTGCGGCACGCCGCGCCGATCTCCGCGATCGGGTGGACCGTCCCGATCTCGTTGTTCGCCAGCATGAGAGTCACGAGCACCGTCCGGTCCGTCAGGGCCTCCGCGACGGATTCCGCGGAGATCCGTCCGGTCGCGTCGGGATCGAGGTACGTGACCCGGAGGCCCTCCTTCTCGAGCGCCCGGCAGACGTCGAGCACCGCGTGGTGCTCGGTCTTCCCGGTGACGATGTGATCGCCCTTCTGGCGGTACGCGCGCGCGACGCCGAAAATCGCGAGGTTGTTCGACTCGGTCGCTCCGCTCGTGAAGATAACGTCCTTGTCCGCCGCGTTCATGGCAGAGGCGACCTGGTGCCGCGCCTCGTCGACCGCCGCCTCCGCTTCCCATCCGAAGACGTGGCTGCGGGAGCCCGAGTTGCCGAACGCGGTCGTCAGGTAGGGCATCATCGCGTCGAGCACACGGGGATCGACGGGCGTCGTCGCGTGATTGTCCAGATAGATGGGCAGCTTCATAGAGTGGGGGCCCGGCCGAAAGAGGAGCGTACCGTTTTTTCCCCTGCGGGGTGGAAACGTCTGCGCCTGGCGGGGTATTTCGGGCGCAGAGTGAGGCGCTGGGCGCCGGGCGCGAGGCGCTGGGCGGACGGGAATCGGGAGCCGAGCGACCAACGGGAGCGAGACGGCCGCGGTACTCCGCGGTCAACTAGATCGGCAATTGAAGGAAATGACTTTTCGAAGTTCGCCGTTCACCTTTCGCCCCTCGCCCGCGCGAAGCGCGCGCCCAGCGTCCAGCGTCCAGCGTCCAGCGTCCAGCGCCTAAAGCCTAGCGCCGGCGCGCAACGAATCAGGGATAATCGCGCTAACCGATGTCCTCTCTTCCCAGGACGGAATCGTCTTTTTCTTTCTCCTCGCCCCGGCCGAAGGTCCGTCTCGTCAACGCGTTCGCGCGCCCGTTCGAGAACGTCGTCGCGACGGCGCGTACCTGCTACTCGGCGAAGGGCATCGTCACCGAGGACCAGGCGTCCGCCCGCCCGGACCGCCGCGACGCGCTGGCCCGTTCGATCTACGGAGCCGGCCACCACACGACCTTCCAGCACGCGCACTTTCAGTTCGCGGTCGAAAACGTGTCGCGGCAGTTTCTCTGGAGCTTTCTCCACAGCCACCCGTTCTACAACTCCGAGCAGGTGTCCCAGCGCTACGTCGAGGTGAAGTCCGGGCAATACGCGGTCCCGCCCATGCTCCTCGCCGAGCGCGAGATCTTCGAAACGGCGGCGCGGCGGCAGCAGGCGGCGTACGAACGGCTCACGGCGCTCCTGACCCCGCTGGCCGGGGAGCGCTACTTCGGGATCTTCCCGGGCCGCACGCGCGGCGACGGTCGGGCGAAGTTCGCCGGCGCGGTGCAGAAGCGGGCCCAGGAGATTGCCCGATACGTGCTGCCCGTCGCGACGTTCGCGTACCTGTACCACACGGTTTCGGGCATCACGCTCTTCCGCTACTGGCGGCTCTGCGAGTCGTCCGACACGCCCACGGAGCAGCGTGAAGTCGTCGGACAGATGGTCGAGGAAGTCCTGCGCCACGATCCGCTCTACCGCAGCGTCCTCCAGGATCCGATCCCCCTCGAGGAGACGCCCGAGTACGCGCTCTTCGCGGCGCAACGAGACTCTCCCGCGCAGCCCGGCGGCGGCGCGGCGGCTTCGAGCCGCGCGTTTCGCGAGGAGTTCGACCGCGAGCTCGACGGCCGCGTGTCCCGCCTGGTCGACTGGAAGGCCAACAACGAGGAGCTGCTCGCGTCGGCGGTCCGGGAGGTCCTCGGGTTGCCGCGGGCCGCTCTCTCAGACGGCGACGCGATCGCTCTCGCCCTCGATCCGGCGAAGAACCCGCTCCTCGGCGAGACCCTGACGCTCACGACGCACGGGAAGCTGTCCCGCGCGCTCTTCCATCCCTCGTACACGTTCCGCAAGAAGCTTTCCCACACCGCCGACAGCCAGGACCAGCGGCACCGGATGACGCCGGCGTCGCGCCCGGCGCTTCCCGCGTACCTGACCGACGAGCCGGACTACGTCGTGCCGATGCTCGTCCCGGACCTCCCCGAGGCGGCGGAGCTCTACCGGCGGACGATGGAAGAAACGTGGGAGGCGGTCGGGCTCCTGCGCTCCCGGGGTGTGCCCGACGAATACGCCGCGTACCTTCTTCCGAACGCGGTGTCGATCCGCTTCACGGAGTCCGCGGATCTGTTGAATCTCCACCACAAGTTCGCGATGCGGCTCTGCTACAACGCCCAGGAGGAGATCTGGCGCGCCTCACTCGACGAGGCCCTCCAGATCCGCGACGTCAATCCGCGCATCGGCCCGTGGCTCCTTCCGCCGTGCACGCTCCGCCACCACGCGGGCGTTCGCCCGGTCTGCCCCGAAGGCGACCGCTTCTGCGGGGTCACCGTGTGGAAGCAGACCGCCGAAAACTACCAGCGCCTTCTGTAGACCTCGGCCTTTTCTTCCTCCTCTCGCCAGGCCCGGGAACAGGATCCAGAAGCCTCGTGTGCCGAACCGGGACTACCGAAATCCAAGGTTTTGGCCTGAAAAGAGCCTTCGTCCGGCTTTTCCGACGATCCTCCCCCGGCACATTTGTTGCTACTTTTCAACCCTGTCCGGCGCAACGCATCTCGTCTCTCCATCTGGGAAAACGCCCGGCAAAAATGATTTTCCTGAAAGGGGGAGACATGGTGGATCAGGGCGTCGGCTATGGCCGGGATCGCGACCGGGAACGCGAAGAAGAGGAAAGAAATCGGCGCGAGCGGCAGGGCACCGGCCAACAGGGCGGCTCGATGTCTGGCCAGCCGGACTGGCGGCCCGGACAATCTTCGCAGGGTGGTGAGTCTTCGTACTGGGGCTCCTCGCAGGGGACGAGCGGAACGAGCGGCTCCCCCGGCTACGGAACCTCGGGCGGTTTCGGAGGCTACGGGTACGGCGGCGGATCGAGCTTCGGCAGCGGTTCGCCGGGGGCGGGCTCTCAGGGCGGGTCCGGATCGCAAGGCTCCTCTGGGGGATCCGGTGGAGGATCGGGCTCCAGCTTCGGGAGCGGGTCGCAGGGCTACGGCTCCCAGGGAAGCTACGGCTCCCAGAACTACGGTTCCCAGAACTACGGCTCGCAGGGATCCGGCTCTCAGGGTTCCGGGTCTCAGAGCTATGGCTCGCAGGGCTCCCAGGGTTTCGGCTCCCAGGGCTCTCAGGGTTTCGGCTCTCAGGGCGGCGGGTACGGCTCCTCCGGCGGCTACGGATCGCAGGGCAGCGGCTACGGTTCCTCCGGGAGTGCCGGCTCGCAGGGCGGCGGGTCTGGTTCCGGCGGCTACGGTTCCTCCGGCGGGTCGCAGGCCGGTTCGGGAAGCGGCTCGCAGGGCGGATACGGTTCCTCGGGGGGCTACGGCTCTCAGGGCGGATACGGAGGCAGCGGTTCGTCCGGATACGGTTCGCAGGGCGGACTGTACGGCGGCGGCCAGGGCTACGGGCAGACGGGCGGCGGCGGAGGATCGTCGTTCGGCTCCGGCGGCTCGCAGCCCTACGGTTCGCAGGGGAGCAGCTGGGGTTCCCCGCAGGGCTTCGGCGGCGGGTACGGCCAGGAGACCCCGCAGCGCGGACGGTTCAGCGGTCGCGGCCCGAAGGGCTACACGCGTTCGGATGAGCGCATTCGCGAGGACGTGAGCGAACGGCTCGAGCAGCACGCCGACATTGATGCGTCGGACATCGAGGTCCGGGTCGAGGACGGCGAGGTGACGCTCGAAGGCACGGTCGACGAGCGCCGCACGAAGCGGATGGCGGAAGAGGCCATCGAGAACGTCAACGGCGTGAAAGAAGTCCACAACCGGCTCCGCGTGAAGCAGGGGATCCTGAGCTCCCTCTTCGGCGGCGACGACGACAAGGACAAGGACAAGGACGAGAAAGAGCGGAGCCGGGACAGCCAGAGCATGCGGTCGGGGTCGAGCTCGGGGGCCGCCTCGAGCGGCATGTGGGGCGCGGGCGCCGGCTCCTCCGGATCGACCGGGTCTTCCGGCTCGACGGGGTCTTCCGGCTCGACGGGTTCCGGCGCGTCCACGGCGCTAGGCTCCGGCAGCGGAGAGACGACGGGGAGCTCGGGAACGACGAGCACGAGCGGCACGAAGGGCTCGGAGAGATAGAACGATCCGGTGAAGTCGGCGTGAACGGCGCCGGTGTCTCGAGGCGCCCCGGGCGAAAAAAGCGCCCGGGGCGCTTTTTAGTCGTCAGTTGTCAGTTCTCAGGTGTCAGTTGTCAGTTTTCTTCGCCTTTCGGCGCACCGACAGCGTGAGCTCGAACCGCGCGACCGGCTCGTCTCCGGAGAGCTCGGGCACCGTCGCGACGACCCGCACGGGAAGGTTCTCGCGCTCCCCGCTCGCCTCCGCGCGATCCAGGAGCTCGCGGATCTCACTTCCCTGTTCGCACGCGAAATTGACCGCGCCCTCGGCCCGCCGGAGGAACTCGGCGCGCGCGTCCTTGAAGATCACCGAAATGCGCCCCCCGCGTTCGCGCAGGAGCCGGAAGCCGAGTAGCGCGGCGGCGGCGTCGGCGCCGGAGCAGAGCACGCCGAAATACATCGACCCCAGGTGATTGCGCGTCCGGCGCGTCAGGGGAATCTGCAGGACGCACCGCTCACCGTCCATGGCGATCACGGTCGGCCGGATCCAGGCGAGCAGCCGGATGTGGCGCCATGCCCACGCCCGGAGGGCGAGGGTCTGGCGAAGACGGTCGAAGCGCACGGGACGATCGTATGGCGGATTGGAGCGCGGGCGCTTCGCGCGGGCGAAGGGCGAACAGCGAAGAGCCCTTTCCTTCGATTCCCGATCCAGTTGACCGCGGAGTACCGCGGCCGTCTCGCTCCCGTTGGGTCGCTCGGCTCCCGTTTCCCGAGGTGAAATACACTTCCCGCGAAAACGAACGGAGAAAATCCATGACCCTCGTCTTCCGTGCCGCGCTGGCCGCGCTCTTCCTCGCCTCGTGCGCGCTCGGCGCGAAGATTCCGACGCCTTCCGAGAGCGTCGGGTTCCAGGTCGGCGCGGACCGGCACCTGGCCGATTACCGCCAGATCGCGACGTACTTCAAGGCCCTCGCCGCCGGCTCGCCCCGCGTGAAGCTCGAGGTTCTCGGAAAGACGACGCTCGGCGAAGACATGTTCATGGCGGTGATCTCTTCCGAGGAAAACATCCAGAACCTGCCGCGCCTGCGGGAGATCTCCCGCCGGCTGGCGGATCCCCGCGGCCTCTCCGAAGCCGACACCGCGGCGCTGGCCCGCGAGGGCAGGCTCATTCTGCTGATCACCTGCAACATTCACTCGACGGAGATCGGCGCCTCGCAGATGGCGATGGAGTGGGCGCACGCTCTCGCAACGGCGACCGATCCCGAGACGCGGCGGCGCCTCGACCGGGTCGTGCTCCTTCTCGTTCCGTCCCTGAATCCGGACGGCCAGATCATGGAGACGGAGTGGTATCGGAAGAATCTCGGGACGAAATACGAGGGCAGCCGCATGCCCTGGCTGTACCACCACTATGTCGGCCACGACAACAACCGCGACTGGTACATGCTCACTCAGAAGGAAACGAAGGCGATGACCCGCGCCGCGTACCACGAATGGTTCCCGCAGGTGTGGCTGGACGAGCATCAGATGGGATCGGCCGGGCCGCGGATCTTCGTGCCCCCGTACGCCGATCCCGTGGACACCGACATCCATCCTCTCGTCTGGCGCGAAGTGAACCTGATCGGCTCGAACATGGCGCTCCGCATGGAGCAGGCCGGCAAGTCGGGAATCATCTACGGCTACTCGTACGACGCGTACTGGCCAGGCGGGACGAAGAACACGGCCTGGTACAAGAACATCTCGGGGCTTCTCACGGAGGTGGCGTCCGCGCGTCTGGCGACGCCGATCACGATCTCGCCGGGCGAGCTCGCCGGCGGGCGCAAGGGCCTCGTCGAGTACGTCCCCCAGACGAACTTTCCCAACCCGTGGCCGGGCGGGACGTGGCGCCTGCGCGACATCATGGATTACGAGCGCATTGCGTCAGACGCAATTTTGGAAACCTGCGCCGACCGGAAGGAGGATTTCCTCCGCGACATGGCCGCGCGCGCCCGGACATCCATCGCCGCCGCGGGCCCGAAGGACGCCTTCCGGATTCCGGCGTCTCAACGCGACCGCGCGACCGCGCTCCGGCTTGCGCAGCTCATGGTCGACCACGGCGTCGAGGTGAAGAGCGCCGCGAACGGCGACGTCTGGATTCCCCTCGCGCAGCCCTACGGCCGCTTCGTCACGGAGATGTTCACGACGCAGCGCTACCCGGAGGTGAAGCTGGTTCCCGGAAAGGACATCGTGCGGCCCTACGACGTGGCCGCGTGGTCCCTCCCGCTCATGATGGGCGTCGACGCCGAGCGCGGCGCTCTGCCGGACGCGCTCAAGCCCTTCGCGATGCCGGCGGCGGCAGCCCCTTCGGGCGCCGGCTCGTACGCGCTCGCGCCGGGAAGCGCCGAGAACGCGAAGGCGGTCAACGCGGCCCTGCGGGGAAAAGGATCGGTCTCCATCGTTCGCGCAGGCTGGAAAGAGGGTGGGCGCGACTGGCCCGCGGGAACGGTTATCTTCGACGGCGCGGCCGCGAAGTCGGCGTCGAGCGCGGTGGCGCCCGGCGTCGCGTGGACGCCCGTGGGGAGCGCGCCCGCGGGCGCCGAGAAGCTCACCGCCCCCCGCGTCGCGCTCTACAAGCCGTGGGCCGCTTCGATGGACGAGGGTTGGACGCGCTGGGTCCTCGAGCAGTACGGCTTCGAGCCGAAGAACGTCGACAACAAGACCATCCGCGCCGGGAAGCTCAAGGAGTCCTTCGACGTGCTCGTCCTGCCCGACGTCGATAGAGAGATCATCGAAAAGGGCAAGCCGAAGGTCGAAGAGGGCGCGATGAAATATTTCGCCGAGCTGCCGGCCGATTACGCGGGCGGGCTCGAGAAGGAGGGTTCCAAGGCTTTGAAGGACTTCGTCGAGTCCGGCGGGACGATCGTCGCGATGGCGGACTCTTCCGACTGGGTCCTGGAAGAGTTCAACGTCCCGGTGCGCAACACGCTCGCGAAGGTGAAGGCGGACGACTTCGGCCTGCCGGGCTCGATCCTGCGGGTGCGCGTCTCTCCGCACCCGGTCACCTACGGGCTTCCCGAGGACGCGGCGGTGTTTGCCGACTCGCCGATCGCGTTTCAAACCGCGGTTCCCGGCGCCGAGATGGAGCGCTGGGTGCTCGCCTCGTATCCGGGAGACGGCCGCGACATCCTCCTCTCCGGCTGGATCCGCGGCGAGGACCGCCTCGCTCACCGGGCGGCGGCGGTAGCGATGACGTATGGCAAGGGGCGGCTCGTGCTGCTCGGGTTTCGGCCGCAGCATCGGGCGCAGACCCACGGCACGTACCCGTTTCTCTTCAACGCGCTCTACTGGTCGGTGGCGAAGTGAGACGGGGGTCGCCCGGCGAGGCACGAGAAATGCTCCGGTGCCGTTCATGAGACGGATCCGGCTGTGAAGCGACTGCCGCTCCTGTGCGCCGCGGCGGCGGCGGCGGCGGCGCTCGCCACCTGCCGGTCGACGAAGACCAGCGTCGCCCGGATGGCGGGTCCCACGCCGGGGCCCACCGCCTCACGTCCCGCTCCCCCGCCCCCGTCGCCGGCCCGCGCCCCCGCGACTCCGGAGGTGACTCCGATGCCCGTCGCGACACCGTCGAGCGCCTCCCCGTACGACCGCGCGCCCGGCGTGCTGTACGAAGAAAAACGCCCTGCTCCCCCCGCGCCTCCGGCGACTCCGACCCGGCGTCCGAGCCCCGAGGCGACGGCCGCGACGGTCGCTGCCACGCCGGCGTCGGGGAGCACGCGCGGAAGGCCGACGCCCACCCGCAAGCCGGGCGCCTACTACGAGGACCCGGACACGCCGTTCCGGACGCCGACCCCGCAACCGACGCCGCAGCCCTCCCAGTAGGCCTGGACGCCATGGCCGGACGACCGGACCAGCAGGCGCTTGTCCAGCATTTTCGCGAGGCGTTCGCGGCCGATCCCTCGTGGGCGTACTCGGAGTGGTACCGAGCGCAGGAGGAGCTGCGCGAGAGCGGCCCCCCGGAAGTGGCTCGCGCGCTGGCGGAAGATCTCTGGTTGCTCCTCGATGGCCTCTCGTTTTCCTCGGAAGCCGAGCGGGCCCGCTTCCGGCACAACCTCGCCGTCTTCTTCGGGAGCGCGGGCCCCGCGGCGGACCTCGGACGGGCTCGCCGGCTCTTCGCAGCGGCGCTCGACCACTTTTCCTCCGACGACGACGCGGGATGGCGGGCGCGCGCGCACCACAATTTCGCCACCGCCCTCGCGAACCTCGGCCAAACGTCGGAGACCCTGGAGGAATCGGTCTCGCTATTCGAGCGCGCGCTTGCGTGGCGAACGTCGGAGCGCGAGATCGCGCGCGGCGTCTCGCTGCACAACCTCGGACGCGCGCTGCATCGGTGGGCGGACCTCCAACCGGAACGTTCGGGGGAGTTGCTCGAGAGGAGCGCGGCGGCCTTCACCGAGGCGGTCGAAATCCGGGGACGGCATGGATTGAGCGAGGGCCGCGCCCTCTCCCTTTTTCAGAGCGGGCTCGCGCTCGAGGCCCTCGGACGCGCCACGGAGGCCCGAGAGGCGCTGGAATCCGCCGCGGAGGAATTCGAGCGTCTCGGAAAGGCCGAGTCGGCGGCGATCGCGCTCGCCCGCGCGCAGGCCAACGCGGGCGCCCCGGATCCCGATCCCGATTCCGAGTGAAGCCGGCGGCCGCGCGTCAGCCGCGGCCTTCGAGAAGCGCCATCGGCGTGACGCGGCTCTCCTGATCCACCTGGTCGATCGTGCACTGCTTCGCCGGCTTGTCCGGGCGGAACCGAAGCAGCCGGGTCCCATGGCGGAATCGCCCGCCGGTGAAGTGGTCGTACTGCACTTCGACCACCAGCTTCGTCTGCAGCGGCTGCCATTCGCCCGTCCGCTCGGTGCTCCACCGACTCGGTC
This sequence comes from Thermoanaerobaculia bacterium, assembly GCA_038203955.1. Lineage (GTDB taxonomy): Bacteria > Acidobacteriota > Thermoanaerobaculia > UBA5066 > Gp7-AA6 > JALYUA01. Next base: position 38,902 of record JBBRDK010000016.1, read on the forward strand.
CGCCGGGGGCCTGTCCCGTGAAGCCCGGCGGCTTGACGAGCTTCTCGAGCTGAGGGAGCAGCTCCGCTTTCAGCGCCGCGGTCAGCCCCGAGCAGAACCCGACGTGGTCGAGCTTCCCGGAGGCGTCGTACAAACCGAGCAGAAGGGACCCGAGAGCCTTTCCCTTCGACGCGTACCGGAAACCGCCGACGACGCAGTCGGCCGTCCGCAGCAACTTGATCTTCTGCATGCCCGTCCGGTCGCCCGAGCGGTAGTCGAAGTCCGCGCGCTTGGCGATGACGCCGTCCATCGCGCCGCCGGACGATCGCAGCCACTTGCGCGCCTGCGCGAGATCCGACGTCGCCGGGGAGAGCCGGATTCCCGGGATTCCTTCGAGGCGCTTCGCCGCGAACGCCTCCAGCCGTTTCCGGCGCTCCGCCATCGGGAGAGAGGTCAGGAGCTCTCCCTTCTCGTCGACGAGCAGGTCGAAGACGAGAAAGAGGCCGGGTGTCTCCGCGGCGAGCTTGCGGATGCGGCTCTCCGCCGGATGGATCCGCTGCAGCAGGTCGTCGAAGGACAGCTCCTCGCCGATCGGGATGACGATCTCACCGTCGAGGACGAACCGCGAGGCGCCGATCGCCCTCACGTTCGCCACGACTTCTGGAAAATACCGCGCGAGCGGCTGACCCGCCTTGGATTGAAGCTCGATCGCGTCTCCGTCGCGGAATGCCAGGCACCGGAACCCGTCCCACTTGGGCTCGTACAGCCACTCGGGCCCCTTCGGAATCTCGGCGACGAGGAGGCCCGCCATCGGAAGGTAAGGCGGACGGATCGGAAGATCGATCTCGGTCGGCGCGGCGTCGGAGCCCGCGGGCGGCGGCGGAGTCTCCTTCGGGGCGGACTTGCGGCGAGGGCTCATAAATATTTCTCCAGCCGGAAACGGCCTTTCGCGGCGAGCACCGGCGCCCACAGGTCTCCGAGGGCGCCGACCCGCGCCGGCACGTTGTCGATCCGGAAATCTTCGAGCGCAACGCCCTGGTCGATCTCTTTCCACGTGACGGGAACCGAGACCGTGGCCTTCGGCTTCGGGCGCACGGAGTAGATGGAGGCGAGGGTCCGCCCCCAGGCGTTCTGGTTGTAATCGACCAGCACGCGTCCCTTCGGACGCTTGGCGATCTTGTACTCGGCCGTCACGAGCGAGGAGTCTCGCGCCTCCATCGCCCGGGCGAACTCCTTCGCGAAGGCCCAGACCTGCTTCTGAGTCGGCCCGCGGACGATGGGGACATACACGTGGATCCCCTTCGACCCGGTCGTCTTCGGATAGCACGGCATGCCGAGCGCCTCGAGCGATTCGTGGACCAGCCGCGCGGTGTCAAGGACCTGCTCGAAGCCCGCGCCGGGCACCGGATCCAGGTCGAAGTGCAGGTAGTCGGGCCGGTCCACGTCGTCGCACCGGGCGTACCACTGGTTCAGGTCGATGCAGCCGAGGTTCACGACCCAGAGGAGCGACGCCAGATCCTGGACCATCGGAAAATCGATGACGTTTCCCGAGGCGTGCTCGATCGAACAGAGCTCGATCCAGTCGGGCCGCGGCGAAGGCGCCCGCTTCATGAAAAAGAACTCCCCCGCCGCGCCGTGCGGGTATCGCTTCATCACCATCGCGCGGTCCTTCAGATGCGGCAGGAGCGCCGGCGAGACGTCGGCGTAGTACTGGAGCAGATCGCCCTTGGTGATCCCGATCTCCGGCCAGAAGAGCTTGCCGAGGTTTGTCAGCTTGACTTCGCGCCCGCCGACCGTCAGCTCCGCGTCTCCGTCGCGCGGAATCGCGACTCCCGCGGAACCCGAACCGCCGGGAGAGGGCGCGCGCGCCGCCGCCGGCGCCTTCGTCCGCCGCGACGGATGTCGGTCCCGGGTCACGGGCGCCGCGCCCGCGCTCTTCGCGCGTCCGCCGCCGGTTCGGGTCGTGGTTGCCATAACCGCCCCCCATTCAAGAAGGAGGCCGAAACCGCCGAAGAGTCAGTCCGCCTGGTTTTCCGGGAGGATTCCGGTCCCTCGCCTGGCCGGAAGCCGTTCCAGCTTCGGAGGCCGCTTCCCGTGTCTGGCGCCCTCCCCGATCGGACGATAGCCGAGCTGCCGCCCCTCCCGGACGCACCGCAGGAGAAGGCCCCCCCGGCTCATGTCCCCGCGGCCGACGAACTCGCCCGGGAACCGCAGCCGGTCGCCGAACGCCTTCTGGAGGATGTCCACGTACTTGCCGGTCGCGATGCTTCCGAGAAGGACGACTTCGCAGTCGGGCCCCACCGCCGCCGCCAGCGCGCGGGCGTGGCGGGCGAGCGGCCGGCGATATCGCGTTTCCGAGGCGTCGATGGGAACGCGCGCGAAGCGCCTCAACCTCGCGAGCGTCACAGGCTCCTGAGCGGGCAGCAGCCCCTCGCTGGGCGTGATAACGAGCACCCCGGGCGCGCCCGCGGGAGGAGCGGCGAACGCGCGCGCGTACTCGAGCTTGCCGCGAAAGTAGAGACCCGACAGGAAGCTGAAGACGTCTCCGAGGGCGACGCCTTCGGGAGACCGGAGGCGGACCGCCACGTCAAACTGAGCCCGTTCGTTGAACACGAGACGCGCGCGCTCCCCCCCGCAGCTGGCGGGCGAGAGCAGGAAGATGCGTGAGGTCGCCATGGGGAGAGTCTGCAACAGATCGGGTCCGGCAAGACTTCCAGGCCGGGCCGCCGGGGCGGACCCGGCGCCATTCCGCGCTCGCCCCCGGATGAGGAGAAAATGCGCCGATGACGCCGCCCGCAACGACCGAAGGATTCCCCGATCTCGAGCGCTGGCGCCTGGACACCCCGGGCTGCCGAAACCGGATTCACCTCAACAACGCGGGAGCGGGGCTCATGCCATCGCCGGTGGTCGACGCCATCAAAGAGCACCTCGACCTGGAGGCTCAGATCGGCGGTTACGAGGCGGCGGCGGAGAAGAAGGATGAGATCGGCGAGTTCTACGTGGAGATCGCGAAGTTGATCGGCGCGAAATCCCGGAACATCGCCTTCGCCGGGAGCGCGACTGCGGCCTACGCGCAGGCCCTCTCGTCCATTCCATTCGCGCCCGGAGATCAGATCCTGACGACCCGGGAAGACTACATCTCCAACCAGATCGCCTTTCTTTCACTGCAGAAACGCTTCGGGATCGAGGTCGTCCGCGCGCCGTCGCTCGCGGCTGGGGGCGTCGACGTCGAAGGCCTGATCCGGAGTCTCGATCGCCGGCGCCCGCGGCTCGTCGCCGTCACGCACGTTCCCACCAACTCGGGCCTCGTTCAGCCCGTCGAGGAAATCGGCCGCGCATGCCGGGAGCGGGAGCTCCTTTACCTGGTCGACGCGTGCCAGTCCGTCGGACAGCGCGCGATCGACGTGGAGGCGATCGGCTGCGATTTCCTGAGCGCCACCGGACGCAAGTTTCTTCGCGGTCCCCGCGGGACCGGTTTCCTCTACGTTTCGGATCGGGTCCTCACGGGAAGACTCGAGCCGCTCTTCATCGACATGCGCGGCGCGGAATGGATATCCGCAGACACGTACGCTCCGAGTCCGACGGCGGCCCGGTTCGAAGACTGGGAGTTCCCCTACGCGCTCGTCCTCGGGTTCGCCGAGGCGACGCGTTACGTGATGAGAGTGGGAATCGACCGGATCGCGTCGCGCTCCCCCGACCTGGCCCGGCGTCTGCGCGAGCGCCTCGCGGGAATTCCCGGCGTCCGGGTGCTTGACCGCGGCCCGGAGCTCTGCGCGATCGTCACGGCGGCGATCCCGTGGTGGGAGGCGGCGCCGTTCCAGGCGGAGCTCAACCGGCGAAGGATCAACGCGGCGCTGAGCTTACGGAATTACGCCGTTCTGGATTTCGACGAGAAGAACGTCGACTGGGCCATTCGATTTTCGCCGCACTACTACAACACCGAAGAAGAGATCGAAGCGGCGGGCGTGGCGGTCGAGGAGATCCTCGCGACACGCACGCGATAGCGACGCCTTCCGATCTTCAGTTCCGGAGCGGAGAAGGCGAGCGCGAAGGCGAAGGGGTGCCCGCTTGCGACCGGCGGAGAAATTCCTCGATCCTCGTCTTGAAGTCCGACGTCAGGTCGTTCGGGATCGGGATCGAGAGGTTGTACTGCGCGATCTTCCACTCCCCTCCCAGCCGCACGAGCACCCCGGAGCCGCGCGCCGGACCGAGATTCGGCGTATCGAGCGCCTCGTCGAACCACGCGACGTTTCCGTCTGGAGAAAACGCAACGTGGCGCGCGCGGGCGCGGAAGCTCCAAGCCTTCCCTTTCGCGAAGTAGGGGTGAGCGAAGCGCCGGAAATCCGAGGCGGTCCACCTCTCCGTGCCGTCGGTGCCGAGGAAAACGGCTTCGGGAGCGAAGTGCGAAAAGTATCGCGGCTCATCCGCGGCGGCGGCCGCCGCGTGCCAGTCGTCCAGGACCTTCGCGACAGAGGTCTCGGGCGGGGCCCCGGGGGCGGCGAACAGAAAAACCGAGAGAGCGAGCGTCGGGATAAAGGCCGTCATGCCGCGTCCACCTTTTCCATGGCGCGCTTCCTGATTCCGCGCAGCATCGAGATCCGGATCGCGCCACTGAAGATCTCGATCGTGTGCCAGTACAGGCCGAAGAGCCGCCGGGCTCTCTTCCCGAAGCAGAGAATCCGCGTCTCGGTCGTGATGAGCGAACCGCCCTCGCCGGAGGGCTCGACCGCGAGGTTCCACGCCGCCTTCGCGTACCCCTCTTCCGCAAACCCTTCGAACTCTTCCGCGGTGAGGACCCGGAGACCGCCCCCGGGCCTCCAGAACCGTCCAGCGAGTCCGAACACGTGCTCGCAGCCGGGGCGTCCGCCGAGGCCGACGAACCGGGAATGCGTGAGCGACGCGACGAGGCCCTGAGACTCCGCCGGGCGCGCGACACGGCGTCCGTACCCCCGAAGGAACATCAGGACCCGCGCGGTGCGCGATTCCCGAATGTCGTAGCTCTCGAGCGCGGCGAAGGTAACGGCCGGAGGGGACGCCACCGACAGCCGGTAGGCCTTCGAGAAGTCGAATCTCGGAAGCACCTCGTCCAGCCGCGTCGGCCGGCCCGCGGCGGGCGACGCGCTACGACGCGGGTTCGGCGTCGTTCGGGATCTCCCGCGCGGGGACGAGGGACGCCTCGTGCTCGCGCAAATACGCCTGGGGCTTCATCATCCGCTGGGTGCGCAGCAGCACGCGGGTCAGGTAGGGAATCTGGGCCGGCCGCACCTGGCGTATCCACTCGATCCACGTCTTTTCTCCGCTGGTGTTTAAGATCGACCGCCGCCACGTCTCGGCGTAGAGCTCGAAGAAGCGCTTCGCCCCCAGGCGCGGCTCCCACAGGACGTGGTGCATGTCGTACTTGTACCAGGGTTGCCCGGCGAGAATGGGCGCGAGCTTCCGGAAGAGCTCGGTCCCGGGCAGCGGCGTCAGGATGGTGTAGCCCGCGCGCTGGAACCCGTGCTTCGCGACGAAGTCCCAGAGCTCGTGGAACTGCTCCTCGCGCCAGTCCGGGTCGACGAGGAAGTTTCCCGTGACGCCGAACCCCATCGAGCGCGAGATCTCCGCAGCCTGGACACTGGAGGAAACGCGGGCATCCTTGGCGACGTTCGCCAGGCCCTCGTCCGACGCGGACTCGAGCCCGAAGAAGATGTCGAAGTCCTTCGCGAGCGGCCGCCACGCCTCGAGCAGCTCGGGGTTTCGGCAGACCAGATCAGTCCGGGTCTGCACGAGCAGCCACCGCTTGAAGACGCCGCGCTTTCTGAGCGCCTTCGCGAGCTCGAGGCTCCGGGCCTGGTGGTTCCAGAAGAGGTCGTCCGCGATGAAGACCGCATCCCCCACCGAGGCCAGGTCGTCGACGACCGCTCCGATCGACCGTTCGCGGAAAGACCGGTCGTAGAGCTGCCACACCGAGCAGAAGTTGCAGCGGTAGGGGCACCCCCGGGCCGTCTCCACGAGCCACACGGGCTTGAAGAGAAGGCAGTGATATCCGTTGCGATGACGCTCGACTAAGTCGCGCGCCGGAACGGGAACGCGGTCGAGCGCGGTGCGGTCGGACAGCGGAGGCGTCGAGATCCAGCCGTCAGGAGTGGCGAGGCGGAGAGCCGGAACCGTGGCGGGCGAGCGTCCCTCCGCGAGGGCGTCGGCAAGAGCCGGCAGAACTTCCTCTCCGTCGTCGACGCAGACGGCGTCGATGTCGCCGGTCTCGAGCGGCCCCGGGTACGCGGCCGCCGCGTGGCCGCCGACGACGATGAACGCTTCCGGAGACAGGCGTCTGACCTCTCGCGCGGTCGCGAGCACCCGATCGAACTCCAGCGCGTGCATCGCCGAGATCCCGACGATGCGCGGCCGCGTGCGGTGGATGCAGGAGGCGAGGCGGCCGCCGTAAAACCGCATGTCGACGATCGCGGGCTCGTGTCCCCGCGCGCGCAGGGCCGACGCGACGTACTCGAGCCCGAGCGGCTCGACGCGGAAGAACGGACCAAGGCCGAATCTCTCGTTGCCCGGATCCGGCCGGAGAAGCAGAACGTTCATGAACTGACTTCGAATTGTATAGTCCTTGGACGATGCGAAACAGGGGGGCGGACGCTCCCGGCCCGGCGAACGGCCCCCGCGCTCGGAAAAAATGGGTCAGCCACGGACTCTCGAACGCGATCGTGTACGGGGGCCTGCACTACGGCGCGCGATGGCTCCCCATGGCAGTCTTGAACGCGATCAACCTGGTCGGAAACTCGCTCGCGATCGCGCTTCTGCGGGAAACCCAGCGGGGGATCCGCGATAACTTCGAGCGAGCGCTCGGCGTCTCCCATCGGGAGGCCGCCCGCCTCGCCCGAAAGCTCTTCTTCGAATACGGCCGGGCCACGATCGACGTCTGGAGGATGCGCAGCGAGGCGTTCGTGCCGCGGATCACGACCCTGCAGACCGACGGGGAGGTGCTGGCGCGGAGCCGCCGGAATGGGCGCGGATTTCTGCTCGTCACCGGCCACGTCGGAAACTGGGAAATGGGGGCCGTCACCCTCCGGGCGCATCGGCTGACTCCCGCGGTCGTCGGCCAGCCGGAACTCGATCCGAACGTCCAGGAGATGCGCCTCCAGCTGCGCACGCGCCTCGGCGTCGAGTCGATCGACATCGGCTCCTCGATGGCCACGGCCTTCAAGGTGCGCGCCGCCGTCGACCGCGGACGCGCCGTGGCGCTCCTGGTCGACCGCGCCTACCCGGAAGACCAGGTGATCGTCCCGTTCTTCGGCCACCCGACGCCGTTCCTCCGCTCCCCGGCGTTGCTGGCGCGATTCTGCGGGTGCGATGTCCTGCCGGGCTTCTTCCTCCGCGCCCCCGACGGCTCCTACGCGAACGTCTGGGGCGAGCCGCTCGCCGCGGACCCCTCGCTCTCGCCGGAGGAGGATGCTGTGCGAATCATGACGCGCGTGGCCGCGGATCTGGAGGGCGTCATCCGCGCCCATCCGACGTCCTGGTTCAATTTCTACCGGTTCTGGCCGGGTGGGGACGTTGAGCGTTGAGCGTTGTGCGTTAAGGGTTGGGATCGCGGATCCTCATTTGGATTCCCGACCCCCGATCGAGTTGACCGCGGAGTACCGCGGCCGTCTCGCTCCCGTTGGTCGCTCGGCTCCCGAATTCCGGCCCCGGTCCCTTCGGGCCTGTCCCACTTTCCGTACACGAAATTGCCGCAGCAGCGGTTGCAGATCGGAAGGGGCTCCTTCGCGAGCTTGTCGCGGAACCGCGTCGCCTTCTCGCCCGTCCAGACCTCGCGGAAGGACTCCCGGCGGACGTTGCCGATCACGTAGTCGGGGAAGTCGCCGCAGAAGGTGACGTCGCCATCGGGCTCGACCTGCGCGAAGTACCAGGCCACCGGGCAGAGGTTGTGGCCGAAGGTCTGCTTGAAATCGGAAAAATACTCCGGAACCTTCGCCGGCGCGACGTCCGGAACGAACGACGTCCACGGCTTTCCCTGCGCGGAATCGATGAAACGTCGGCGTTTCAGCCCCTTTAAGAGCTTGACGAGGTCCGTCATCTGGCGGGTCTTCGAGCCGCTCATCGCGGCCTTCGCGTCGAACTCGAAACCTTTCCAGGAGTTTCCGGCGACCCCGAACGTGTCGCGCATCACCGACTCGTACTCGCTGCCCGTCTCCTTCGGGACGAACCAGCGCAGGCCGACGTTGATCGTGTCAATGGGAAGCTCTCGGAGCGCGGCGACGGCCGCGGGGATGTCGCCGATGTTCAGCTCGGTCACAGGCAGGATCGCGATCTGCATGGGCATCGGGCGGCTGAGCTCCTTCCGCCAGCGGGCGATCGCGCGCACCCCGTCCACGGCCTTCTGATACGCGTCGGCCTTCCCGCGAATCCGGTTGTGAACCTCCTCGGGGCCGTCGATGGAGACCGCGATCGAATCGATTCCGGCCTCGACGAGCTCGCGCGCGTACTGCTCCAGCCGGCCGCCGTTGGTGATGATCGTGCAGGTCAGGCCGCGCTTCTTGATCTCGCGGACGAGCGGCAGGATGTCCGGATAGAGAAGCGGCTCGCCGCCGAAGAGGCTCACGATCGGCTGCCAGGGCGCGATCTCATCGAGAAGCCGGACGTAGTCGGGCAGGGCCATCTGCCGGTTCAGCCCGATGAGCTCGCGGATGCGAGCCCCCTCCGATTGCCCGTCCGTGGCGGAGGCCGGGAAACCGTCGCTCCGGTAAATCCCCGTGTCGCCCCACTGGCCGCACATCTTGCAGCGGAGGTTGCAGAGGTTCGTCACGCGCAACTGCACGAACGTCGGCATCGGAAGGTTCGCCGGGGTCGGCGCAGTCAGGTGCCGCATGACCTCGCGGCGGCCCTGGCCCATCCGGCCGAGATGCCGCCGCGCGAACTTCGCGAGCTGGAGGCCGCGTTTATAGCTCATTGTGCGTGGACCCGGCGAGGTCTATCGGCGGACATACAGCTCGATGATGCGCTCAATCGCCCTCCGGCAGGCGGCGCAAAAGGGAACGTCGTTACGGGAGAACATGATGCAGTCGATCTGCGGCCGGTAGTAGCCCGTCGCCTCGTAGAGCGAGCCCTCGAATGCGCCGACCTTCTTCGCATTGGGGTCGCCTGAAAGAAGCCTGGTTTCCTCGGCCTTTTGCTCTACAAACAGCCGGTCCATCTCCTCTTCCGGACGGTTCTCGGCGCGGATCTGCCGGCGCCGCGCTTGGATCTCGTGGGAGTGCTTCTCGTAGGCGTCCTTGCCCCACGACGTCGGCAGCGGGGTGCCGGGCGCGACCAGGTTCTTCCATTTGAAGTGCGAGGGGTCCTTCAGCGCCGTGGCGTTGGGCTCCCACGGCTCGACGCGATCCGTGGCCTTGGCATACGCGACGTCCGACGTGTAGTACTCGTCGGCGAGCCCGGCGAAGTGGTGCCCGAACTCGTGGACGAACACGTAGGGCGACCAGAGGCTGTCGGCCGCGACGGTCGAATAGAGGTTGAAGATTCCTCCGCCGCCGTACGTCTTCGAGTTCGTCAGGATCTCGACGTGATCGTAAGGGGCGTACGACGCGGCCTCGCGGAAAGCGCGGTTCTCGAAGGTGAGCACGTACCGCTCCGACCCGAAGGCGTCGTAGGTCGCGCCGATCGGCGAGCGCCGGTGAATGCCGGTCGAGGGCCGCGAGATCCCCGACTCCTCAGCCGGAGGGCAGAGCCCCCAGACGTTGAAGTCCGCGCGATGCTCCTTGAACGGCGTTGCGGAAAACAGGATCTCGGTCAGCCGGCGCGCGTCTTTCTCGAACTTTGCGCGCTCGCCGGCGGTATAGCCGTCGCCCAGGATCAGAAAGTCGACCTTCTCGGCGGGAGGGCCGTTCTTCTGGATCTCGAGGAGAGGGCCCGGAGAGGGCGGCCGGGAGGTGTCGACGAACTTGTCTTTGGGGTCGACGGCCGTCGACCAGATCTCCTGGAACGCGTTCTTCGCGTCCCGCTTGCGGAGGACCACGCGGACGGCCCCCGAGGGGGCGGGAAAACGGAGCGACTCGTGATACGTGCGAAAGCGTTCCTTTGCCTCGTCCGTGGTTTCCCACTCCCCGTAGATCGAGGCGAACCCCCGCGAGTAAAGAATACGCTTCGTGGCGGGGTCGCTGACCTCGAAAAAGTACTTGCCAGAGTCGGTGTCGTCGATCGGCCGGGAGGGATTTCCGGGCCACTCGAGTGGCTCGATGACGACCCGGTCGAGGCTGAACCGCTCTTCCGTGGCGTTGCCGGTGTGGTAGTAGTCCACCCGCATCGTGCGGGGGGCGGCGGCCGAAATCGCCGGAGCCAGGGAGGAAATCGCCGCCACGGCCATGAGAATTCGAATTTTCATACGGATCGCATATCCTACGCCCTCGACCGAATAAGCCGTGCAACGACTCCGCCGCCGATTCGCCTTCGCATCCCGCGCTTTCGGGGCGCAGGGCCGATGTCGAATCGCAATCCCACTCCGCCTCGCCGCCAGCCAGTCACAACAATTTCAGGAAGGGACTGTTCCATGATGTACGACGACATTCTCGGGACGATCGGCAATACGCCTGTCGTCCGGATCAACCGTCTCGCGCCGTCCGGCGTCACGATGTACGTGAAGTGCGAGGCCTTCAACCCGCTGTCCTCCGTGAAGGACCGGCTCGCGATCGCGATCATCGAGGACGCCGAGCGCCGCGGGGAGCTCAAACCGGGACAGACGGTGGTCGAGGCGACCTCCGGGAACACCGGGATCGCCCTCGCGATGGTTTGCGCGGTGAAGGGGTATCCGTTCGTCGCGCTCATGTCGGACAGCTTTTCGATCGAACGCCGAAAGCTCATGCGCATTCTCGGCGCCAAAGTCGTCCTCGTCCCGGCGGCCGAGCGCGCGACCGGCATGGTAAAAATGGCTGCGGACCTCGCGAAGGAGCGGGGCTGGTTCCTGGCGCGGCAGTTCGAGAACCCCGCCAACCCGGAGTACCACCGCAACACGACCGGCCCCGAGATCCTCCGCGACTTCGCGGGCAAGCGGCTCGACTACTGGGTCACCGGCTACGGAACAGGCGGCACGCTGACCGGAGCCGGAGAGATGCTCAAGAAGGCCCGGCCGAACATCAAGATCGTGGTCACGGAGCCCGAGGGGGCGGCGCTTCTTTCCGGGCAGGAGTGGAAGCCACACAAGATCCAGGGTTGGACGCCGAATTTCATCCCGGCCGTGCTCGACCGGAGCGTCTACGACGAGATCGTGACCGTCAACGACACGGAGAGCCGGGACACGGCGCGCGACCTGTCGATGAAGGAAGGGATCTTCTGCGGAATCTCGTCCGGTGGGACCTTCGCCGCCGCGAAGAAGGTCGCCGAGAAGGCGCCGAAGGGATCGGTGATCCTCGCGATGCTTCCGGATACCGGAGAACGCTACCTCTCGACGATCCTCTTCGAAGGCATCAACGAGGGGACGGACGAGGTGCCGAACTAGCGCGTTTGGCGCAATCCGAGCCCTTGGGGAGCGCGAGCCTCTGTTTGGCGCAATCCGATCCCTTGGGCAACGTGCCCGGTCGATCGGCCATGCCGACGAGGGTGTAGCTCCTGCCCGCGATCACGATCTCCGAGAGGCTGTGCTTCTCCGCCCTCATCTTCATCGGCATGAGTTTTTGCTCCCTTGGACCGGATATTACCTCGCCTTGCGGGACTTCGGAGAACGGACGGACCGGCGGCCCGTTCCGCTTCTCGGGGGCGACGTGAGCGCGGGAACGCCCGCCCCGCACAGGTAGACGGGAAACTCCTCGACGCCGTCGATCGACAGCAGCTTCTCGATCTTCGAGTCCTGGATCGCGGCCGTCGTGAAGGGGCCCAGCCCGAGAGAGGTCGCCACCAGGCAGAAGGTCTGCGCCAGGTGGCCGGCGTCGAGAAACAGCGTCCGGTAGGCGTCCTCGAGCTGGTACTTCCACAGGACCCGGGGAAAGACCGCGGTCATGACGCAGAGAAAACTGGCCTCTCCGATCCACTCCTGTCCCGAGGCGGCTTCGACGGCGGCGCGCCTGAAGTTCCCGCGGCGCAGGCGCCGGAGCTCGTCGCCGGCCACGTCGTAGTGGTAGAGGCCGGGAGGGAGGTCCTTCACGTTCCACGCGAGAACGTAGGCTTCGACCGGATGAAGCGCCCCCGCCGACGGACTCGTCTTCAGAGCCATCCTGCCAAGAAGGTCCGTCTCAACCATTCCGGTCATGCCGAAGGTCGCGCGCAGGAGGTGCGCAAAGTCTTCGAGCGGGACTCGCCGGCGAGCGAACTCGCGAACCGTCCGCCGCCGGCGAAGCACTCCGAAGAGGGTCGAAGTTTCAGACGAGGTCACCGACGGGGGCAGCCGCCGGCGGGCCGCCCCGGCGTATCGCTTGAACCGGCGGGGTTTCGGAACCGAGAGGATGTTTTCACGCACGAAACTCTCGATTTCCGCAGCTTCCCGCACGTACGGAAGGTCGCGGCACGCCGCGTGATACTGGGCGGAGGCAACGTTTCCCCTCCAGGCATCGGCGCGGCTTCGCCGGTGAGCGGCGCTCGCCACGGGGATCAGGAACCCGAGAGCGCGGAGGACGCTTACGTCTCGAAGGAGTCCCCGCCGGTCCTCGCCGGGGAGAAGAGAAGCGGCCTCCCGGGGGGTCCGCGGCGGGTCGAACAGATCGAGGACCCGGACGACATCCGCCGGCCCCACGATTCCCGTCCCGGACGAGAGGTTTCGAACCAGGAGCCCTTCCCGTCTCCATCCAAGAAGGAGATCGGGATGGCGGCGGAGACGCAAGTTTTTTCGTTCTACGACTTTTTCTTCTTCGTTCCGCGCGCTTTCTTTATTTTCGCAATCATCCCTTCGTCGCCGCCACCCAACTCGCCGGCCAGGTCAATCACGATGTTGCTGCAATCGGCGCCCTTCACGATGCCCTTCGCCGCCACGAGGTAGAGCTTGTAGCACTTCCTGCCGATCTCGATTTCTCCCCGCTTGCAGCAGGGGCCCTTCCGCTTCGCCGGGGACCGTTTCCTTCTCATTGCCATGTCATCTCCTCGATCAAGCGGTCAGAGACCGCGAAACAAATAGAGATTCGAACTCTTCCGGCTGACGGAATACGCCTGGACGGCCGCATCGTCGCTGAAAGCGGCCGCGAGAATCGAGCGGGTCGCGGACACCTCATCGTCCAGGGGCACGGGGTCCTCGCGGAGCACCGCACCCGTGGCGGGGTCGAGCCGGAGGACTCGTCCCTGGCTGGTCACCGCGTAGATCTCATTTCCGGTCGTGTTCCATCGAGCATAAATGAACTTCGCGCCCCCGCCAAGCTCCCGGACCGTGCGGAGCGCCGCCTCTCCCCCTGACGCGATCGGCGCCGTGAAGAGGACGTCGTCCTGCATGCCTCCGACGCAGAGGAACGCCGAGGCCGCCGGGTTCGCGGACGGGCGGTCGCACCCCGAAG
>JBBRDK010000017.1:0-49666 GCA_038203955.1 Thermoanaerobaculia bacterium
GGCGCCATGTTCGACGTCGTGGATGACGTGCGCCGCCATCGCGTCCAGTGGAAGGTCGCCGGGATGGCCGCGACCGGGCTCGCCGCCGCCGGAACCGCCGCCTGGAAGCTCTTCGGAAAATCCTCTCCCGCCGCGAAGATCGGCCGCGCGGCGTCGGCGACGTCCATCGTGCTGGGGCTCGGGAAGGCGTTTTTGAGGGTCAGGAAGTTTCTTTAGTTGAGAGTTGAGAGTGGGGCTGCCAGGGCAGATTCCATTGCGGTATGAACCCGCAACGCTCGACGCTTAACCCTCGACCGTCCTGAACCACCGACCCCGGCGGAGGACACTTCCAAGCGGTCTTGACCGCTAACTCCTTTTCTCCCAACGACACCGAACTGGCAGCCTCATTGCGATATCCCGGATCGTCCCGCGGAGGAACCGCGGAGGAGGTCTTAGATGAAATCAGGATTTCGCATCGCGTTGGCGACCGCCGCAGTCGCGGCCGGGGTCGCTTTCGCGGGCGCGTCGCCCGCGCAGGCACAGGTCGGATTCTCCGGCTCGTTTCCGCTTCCGCACGGGCGCATCTCGATCGGGATCGGGGCGCCGGCGTTTTCGATCGGAACCTACGTCCCGAACGACTACGAGGTGTACTCGCGCGACGATGACGGATACGGATTCGACTACGAGTCCCGCTGGATTCCGGTCCGGCAGTACAGCGGCCGGTGGGTGGTCTGTGAGCCCTCCCAGGCGTACGGCTACGGCTACGGCGGCGGCTACCGGGGTGGCTACGGGGGTGCCTACGGCGACTACGGATATCGCGGGGGTTACGGAGTCCGCGGGTACACCGGAGGGTACAACCGGTACTACGGCCGCCACGACTACCGGTACAACGTCCGCCCCTACGGAAACCGCGGCTACGTCGAGCAGTTTCAGCGCCGGGATCGCGACGACCGCCGCGGCGACAACCGCCGGGACCGCGACAACCGCTGGGAGCGCCGGGACGGCGACGACCACGGCCGCGGCGACTGGGATCGGGGCCGCGACCACCGCCGTGACTGATATCTCTGCCTTCTGTCTTTCTGTCCGTCTCCTCGTTTTGCCGCCCCGCAAGGGGCGGTTTTTTTGTTTCGGTCCGCATCGGCGAAAGGATCCGGCGGCGTCTCCATCCGTCGACGTTTGCTCTCCCCGGGAGACAGGGAATCGCCTCGATTGGGACCTTAAGTCGTTTCTTTTCAACGCAGCGATACTGGCACCGGCATTGCCTTCTCTTCTTGTGTGCCGCGGATGATCCGCGAAGGAGGTCGAGATGAAAAAGAATTTCCGCATCGCTCTCGCGACTGCCGCTGTCGCCGCCGGCGTGGCCCTCGCGGCGCCCTCATCGGCCAGCGCGCAGGTCCGATTCTCGGGGTCCTTCCCGGCCCCGCATGGGCGGGTCTCCGTGCGGTTCGGCGATCCGTTCTTCCGGGTCGGCAGCTTCGTGCCTTCGAGGTACCGGGTGATCCGGCATCCTCAGTACGGGCACGGTTTCTACTACCGGTCGCGCTGGATCCCGGCGCGTTCCTACGGGAGCCGCTGGCTGGTGTGCGACGAGCCGGTCGGGTATTCGGGCGCCTACGACGACGGCTACTACGCTCCCTATGACGTCTACTACAGCCGTCCCTACTACCGGCCGTACGCGTACTCGTACCGGCCCTACGTGTACTCGCGGCCCTACGGCTACTCCGGTTATTACGGCCACCGCAGCAGCTGGGGTCACGGCTGGGACCGCGGTTGGGATCGTGGCCGGCACGGCGGCTGGGACGGCTGGCGCCACTGACATTCGCGCTTCCCGATCTCCTCTTTTGTAACCGCCCCGCGAGGGGCGGTCTTTTTTTGGCTGTCAGCCGTCAGCTGTCAGCTCTCAGCCAGGAACCGAGGACGCTACGGGGCTTCGGGCAGCAGCTGTCCCATGCGGATCGCGATCGCGGCGTATCCCTTCCGGTTCGGGTGGAAGCGGTCCGCCGCCAGACGGTCCGGCCGGCGCTCGAAGAGGTCGAACGTCGGGATGACGAGCGTCGACGGAAAAGACAGAGCCGTCTCCTCGATCAGCGTGTTCCAATTCACGATCACGGAGGCGCCGAGCCGGCCGCCCGGGCCGGCGTCGCCGAACGGGTCGTAGAGTCCCAGAAGAAAGATCGGCGCCGACGGATTCGCGCGGCGGAGGTCCCCGAGGATCGCGCGGAGATTTTCGGCGTAGCGGCGGCGCGCCGTCGACACATCCTCGATGGTTCGGACGCCAGGATCCGGTCCCCTGGGCACGGCGTGGGAGAGATCGTTGCCTCCGATGGAAACGAGGATCAAGTCCGCGGACGCGGCCAGCGACCGCACGTTCGCGCTCCCGACCAGCTCCTTGAGCTCGGAGGATTCCGCGCCGTTGACCGAGAGGTTGGCGATCTCCGCGGGCGCCTTCTTTTTCATGGCGTCGAGAACATCGGCGGAGAATCCTTTGCCGGCCTCATCTCCGGTTCCCCGGGCGAGCGAGTCTCCCAGAACCATCAGCAGACGCCTCGAGGACGTCCGAACCGCCGGCCGTGCCGCCTGCGGGGGCGGAGGGGGCGCGCCAATCGGATCGCCGAGGGCGCCGCGCAGAGCCAGCCAGAAGCCTCCGGCGAAAAGAATCGTCGCGCCCGCGGCGACGACGCCGGGGAGCCGCCAGAGCCAGAAGCGGGAAGAGCCGATCACGGAAGCGAGAGAGTAACGGAGTGGAGGGGATTGTCCAGATAGAAGGCGGCAGGCGGCAGGCGGGGAGGCGGGAGGCGGACGGGCAAGCCCCGGAGCCGGGAATCGGGAATCGGGAATCGAAAAGATCTATGTTCGCCGTTCGCCCTTCCGCCCAGCGCCTCGCGCCCAGCGCCCCCCCATTTGGACATCCGTGCCGCTGCTGAACCATTGTGACAAAGTCCTGCGCGTGCGGGAAATCGTCCTGTCGGCGAAAAATCTGACCAAGAGATTCGGAAAGCGGGTCGCCGTCGCCGACGTCTCGTTCGAAGTGCTGGCGGGCGAGGTGTTCGGCTTTCTGGGCCCCAACGGCGCCGGGAAGACGACGACCATCCGCATGCTGGTCGGCCTGGCGCGGCCGGATGCCGGCTCGATCCATATCCGGGGGCTCGACCTCGCTCACGACTTTCAACGGGCGATGTCTCACGTGGGATGCATCGTCGAGTCTCCCGACCTCTACAAGTACCTGACGGGCCGGGAAAACCTCCAGCACTTTGCGCGGATGCTTCCCGAGGAGGCGGCCGGGCGGATCCCCGAGATCGCGAAGCTGGTCTCCCTCGAGGAGCGCCTGGACGACCGGGTCTCGACGTACTCGCTCGGGATGCGGCAGCGGCTCGGAATCGCCCAGGCGTTGCTCGGCAATCCGGATCTGCTCATCCTGGACGAGCCGGCAAACGGACTCGACCCCGCGGGCATCCGCGAGATCCGGCGGCTCGTGAGGTCGCTGGCGGAAGAGCGGGGAATCGGGGTCTTCGTCTCCTCCCACCTCCTCGCCGAGGTCGAGCTGATGTGCGATCGCGTCGCGATCATCCATCGCGGGCGCACGCTCGCGGCCGGGCCTGTTCGCGAGCTTCTCGACCGGCCCCGCGGACCGCATCGGTTCACCGTGCGTCCGGCCGGGCTGGCGATCTCCGTCCTCGGCCCGTTCGCCGAGAGCGGCGGGGCGGAGGCGGAGGGAGAGGACGGCGTCGCGGTGAATCTCTCGAAGGAGCGGGTTCCGGAGGCCGTGCGTGCTCTCGGGGCGGCCGGCGTGGAGGTCTTCGGAATCGAGCGCCCCGCGTCTTCCCTCGAAGAGGTCTTTCTCGAAGTGACCGGAGGAGAAACCGTATGAGCCGTCTTCCAGACCCTCGACTCTCAACTCCGGACTCTCGACTCTCATGAGAGTGCTGCCGCTCGTCGAGAACGAGATGCTCAAGCTGTGGAAGCGGCGGCGTTTCCGCCTCGTGCTTCTGATCTTAGTCGGGCTCATCGGCACGATCGTGTTCGCGCAGGTGCAGGGGCGGGAAAGGTTCCGCTCGAAGAAGGACTGGCGCATCGATACCCAGGAGCGCGTCGCCAGGATGCGCAACTGGGTGCGGCAGGGGCGGATGCCGGACACGCAGAAGAACTGGATGCAGTTCGAGATCTCCCGGCTGCAGTATCACCTCGACCGGAACATCGATCCGGAGGCGGTGTCGGGGCCTCTCTTCACCCGGGGGTTCGCGAACGCGGCGAGTTATCTGCTCCTCCATCTGCTGGCGATCGTGTTCGCTGCGGATGTCGTGTCGTCCGAGTTCTCGCAGGGGACGATCAAGCTGCTCCTGACGCGCCCGATCTCGAGAACGCGGGTCTTGGGCTCGAAGCTCGTGGCGCTCCTGCTCGCCATCGGGTTGACCGTGCTCGTCGGAGGATGCGTGGCGTACCTGTTCGGCGGAATGGCGTACGGGTTCCGGGGTTGGGGCGTGCCCATCCTGACGGGATTCCGGCAGACGGCGGGCACCTTCGACGCGTCCGGGGTTCGGGCCGTCCCGCTGTGGGAAGACATCATCGCGGTCTTCGGTCTCGCCTGGTTCGCGGCGGCGGCCGTCGGAGCGATCGGATTTCTCGCGTCCGTTCTCCTGCGCTCGACCGCGGCTTCCATGGGGACCATGTTCGCCGCGCTGATCCTGGGGACGATTTTGCCGCGGCTGGCGCCAACGTGGGCGTTCCAGAAGTACCTCTTCCCGACGAACCTGCCGCTGCCCGACTACTACTCCGGCTCTCCGCCGCCGATCTCCGGGATGACCCTGGAGTTCTCCGTCGTCACGCTCGCCGTCTGGGCGCTCGCCGCGGTGGCGCTCGCCTTTGTGGTTTTTACGCGGAGAGACGTGCTGGCGTAGGCCGGGCGGTAGGCGGGAGGCGGGAGGCGTAGGGAACCGGAGCCGGGAATCGGGAATCGGGAATCGGGAGCCGAGCGACCAACGGGAGCGAGACGGCCGCGGTACTCCGCGGTCAAACTAGTTCGGAAATCGCGAATCGGAAGACGCCAACGAACGGCCGTCGATTCACGTCAGGCGCGGTGAGGCCTCCGAACTCTCAACTCTCAACTCTCAACTTCTTCCGACCGCTCAACGCTCAACGCTCTCCTCCAGGCAGTCCCGCAGCGCGTCGAACAGCATGTGCACGTTGACGGGTTTGTGCAGGACCGCCGCGACTCCCGCGCGCTCGATGCGCCGGCGGTCCTCGTCGGCCGTGACTCCCGTCAACGCGATCACGGGGAACGTCACGGGTCCCTTCTCCCGCAGCCCCGCGAGCCAGGCCGCGCCGTCCCCGTCCGGCAGAGTGATGTCGAGCACGACGACTTCCGGCGCCTGAGAGGCGATGCGCTCCGCGGCCTGCGCGAGGTCGCTCGCCTCGTTGACTTCGTAACCTTCCGACTCGAGGAGGCTTTTGAGCCCGTATCGAGACGAGCCGTCATCCTCGACGATCAGAACCCTTCGAGCATGGCCGGAGGGAGCGACGCCCGCGGGCTCGGTCCCGCTCTTCCATCGCTCGCCCGGGGGCTCTTCGTTGTCGGCGAAAGGCAGTTGGGGCAGCGTGATCGAAACCCGCGTTCCCGCTCCCTCCCGGCTGTCGAACAGCAGGTCCCCTCCCATGAGCTCGACCAGCTGTTTCGAGATCGACAGGCCGAGCCCCGTTCCTCTCGGCGCCTCGGCCTTCGCGGTGCGGATCTGCCGGAAGGGCTCGAACGCCGACGCGATCAGGTGCGCCGGAACGCCGCTGCCGGTGTCCTCGACCTCGAACGCGAGGCTGTCCTGCCAGGGCGTCGCGCGCAGGGTGACGGCCCCTTCCTTCGTGTACTTGACGCCGTTCGAGAGCAGGTTGATGAGAACGCGCGACAGCTTCTCCCGATCGAGGATCGCGGTCTCCGGCAGATCGGGGGAGAGGTCCAGGGTCAGCCGGATCCCCTTGGCGGCGGCCTGCGGCTCCAGCATGTCGCCGGTCTCGCGCAGAAATGACGCGAGCTCGATCCTCTGCGGGTGGAGGTCTCTCTGTCCCGCTTCGAGCTTGGCGAGGTCGAGAATGTTGTTGATCATCCGCAGCAGGGTCTCCGCGCTGTCGCGGATGACGCGCACGTCGTGCAGCCGCCGGTCCTCGTCCGCCGGAGTCCTGCCCTCCCGTTCGATCAAGTGCGACAGGAGAATGATCGTGTTCAGCGGCGTCCGAAGCTCGTGGGAGACCGTCGAGAGAAAATCGGACTTCAGGCGGTCGAGCTCCGCGAGCTTGTCGTATGCCTCCGCCCGCTCGCGGATCGTGCGGCCCTGCATCCGGATGGCCCGGCCGATTCGGATGAGCGAGCGGGCGCGCGTGCGCAGCTCTGCGCTCTCGATCGGCTTTCCGATGAAGTCGTCGGCGCCTGCCGCGTAGCCGCGCTCCCGGTCTATGGTTCCCGCCGTGACGAGCAGAACCGGCAGATACTCGGCGGAGCTGGCGATCAGCTGCGAGGTGAGCTCGTAACCGGTGTCGTTGCCGAGCATCACGTCGACGATCGCGAGATCGAAGGAAGAGTCCTTCCGGAAGACTTCGAGCGCCTCCACGGCGCTCGCCGCGGAGACGACGCGCAACCCTTCGGCGGTGAGGTCCGCCGCCAGCACTTCGGAGACCTCGGGCTGATCGTCGACGACGAGAACGCGCGCCGGCGATTCGTCGCCGCCCGAATTCGGTCTTGCGGCCGCGGGCGATGTCGGGGCGCCTCCCGTCGCCTGAAGGAACGAGCTCACGACCGACGCGAACGTTTCCCCGTCGATGGGCTTGGCCACGAATCCGTCGCAGCCCGCGGCGAGAGCGCGTTCCCGGTCGCCCTGCATCGCGTGCGCGGTGACGGCGATGACCGGAATCCGCGCGGTCTCGGGAGCCGACTTGATCGCGCGAGTGGCCTCCCATCCGGACAGAATCGGAAGCGAGAGGTCCATGAGCACGAGATCCGGCTGAAGGTCCCGGGTCGCGCTGACACCCTCCTGTCCGTCGTTCGCGGTGAAGACCTGATGGGCGGCGGCCTCGAGAAGCATCCGGACGAGCGCACGGATGTCGGGAGAGTCTTCGACGACGAGGATCCGCGCCATCAGGTCCCGTCTCTCATGCCGTGGCCCGGGCCGCCGACGGCGACCGGTTTTCCTCGATCGTTGCGAGAACTTCCTGCACGAGCGACTGCAGGTCCTTGCCCTTGCGCAGGACTCGCTGGGCGGAGCCGGTCAAGCGAGCGTAGTCTTCCGGCGTGAGCTCCTTGGAGGTGACGATCACGACCGGAAGATCTCTCCATTTCGGATTTTCGCGAATGCGGTAAAGAACTTCGAAGCCATCAGGAGGGGGCATCATAAGGTCGAGGAGCACGGCGGCCGGCCGCTCCCGGTCGAGTTCGGCCAGGGCCTCCGCTCCGCCGCCGACCCCTCTGGGACGGAAACCGGCGGCCAGGAGCTCCTGTTCCAGCAGTGCGCGAACGTCCGGATCGTCGTCCACGACCAGGACGTGTCCGCGGGAGGCGAGCACCCCGGCGCGCCCGAGCGCGCTTAAGAGGTCCGGCCGGCCGAGAGGCTTCACGAGACAGTCGAAGGCGCCGAGCGCCAGCCCGAAGGCCCGGTTTTCCATGACGGACAGGACGATCACCGGGATCCCGCGCGTCTCGGGCGACTCCTTGAGCTCGCGAAGGGTGTCCCATCCGCTCATGCGAGGCATCAGGACGTCGAGGAGAATGACGTCCGGCCTCTCGACCGTGGCCAGCCTGACTCCTTCGGCCCCGTCGTTCGCTTCGAGCACGCGCAGACCGTAGGGCTCCAGCTCGAGGGCGAGAAGCCGCCGGACGCCTTCGTCGTCGTCCACGATCAGCACCGTCCGGGTTCCCGGCCGATCCCGTTCGGGGATGGGGGCCGCGCTCGGCGCCGCCACGGGAACCGCGAGGAGTGGCAGCGTCACCGTGAAACGAGATCCCTGTCCGGGCTCGCTCTCGAGGGAAACGGTGCCTCCCAGGAACTTCGCGAGCTTTTTCACGATCGCGAGCCCCAGGCCCGTTCCGCCGCGCCCTCGGTGGTCCGCGCCTTCCCCCTGCCGGAATTCCTCGAAGATCGCGCCTTGCTCCTCCTCCGGAATGCCGATCCCGGTGTCCGCGACGACGAGCGCCCATCTGCCGCCCGTCCTCTCTTCGGCGCGGACGGAGATCGTTCCCTTCTCCGTGAACTTCAGAGCGTTTCCGATCAGGTTCGACAGGATCTGGGTCAGCTTGGCGGGGTCGGACGTGACCTGGGTCAGGCCCGGCGCCGCCGCGGTCGTCAGCCGGAGACCCTTTCGCCGCGCCGCGTCCCGGTAGTCCGCCTCGACCTGGGAAAGAAACGCCCCGACCGAGATCGGCTGGCTGTCGACTTCCGCCTTTCCGGACTCGATCTTGGAGATGTCCAGGATGTCGTTGATCAGACCGAGAAGGAGCTTCGCGTTGCGCTGGACGCGCTCGAGGCTGTCGCGTTGAGCCGCGTTCAGCGGCCCCTGGTTTTCGCGCAGAAGCGTGCCCGTGAATCCCAGGATGACGGTCATGGGGGTGCGAAGCTCATGGGAGACGGAGGCGAGGAACCGGTCCTTCAGCTCTCCGGCCCGCTGGAGCTCGGCGGCCGTGCGGCCGATTCGGCTTCGCTGCTCCTCCAGGAGCTCGTTCTGCTCCGCCAGGCGCCGGGACTGTTCGGCGACCCGCTCGTTGGCCGCGGCGTTGGCGAGCGCGACGGCCAGGGAAGGCGCGATCGCCGAAAGAGCGTTGCGGGTGCGGGCGGTGAACGCGGTGGTCGCGCCGAGCGCGAGCACGCCGACGACGTGGTCGAAGTACACGAGCGGAATGTGCGCGGTCTCGCGCGGAAGAATGCTTCCATCCAGAACGTTGACCGTCGGCGTTCTCGCGTCGACGGAGAGGTATGCTGGCCGGCGCTCCCTGGCGGCGCGCGCCGCCTCCTCGCGTCCCACGGCACTGTCGCCCTCGGAGCCGCCGAGCGACACGACGGGCTCGAAGGCGCCCTCGGTGTTCGGGAGGTAGAGGACACCGGAGGCGGCGCCGGTGACCTCCAGGATCTTCTCCATCGTGGCGGTGCCGAATCCGGAGAGATCGTTGACCGTCGCCGCCACCGTGAGGATCGCGTTGACCGAGGCTTCGATGTCCCGTTCCTCGAGAGCGCGCGCCCGCGAAGCGAACAGGTCCGCGACGCGGTTGAATTGCCGCCCGAGCTCTCCCGCTTCGCCGTCCGACTGCTCCAGGAGGCGTGGGGGGGTGCGGCCCGACGCGAGGTCTTCGAGCGCCCGGGCCCCGGCCCCGAGCGGGACGACGATCCGGCGGCCCACGTCGGAGAGGATCCAGAAGATGCCGACGATGATGAGGATCGCGAGAACGCCGATCGCTCTCGCCGCGCCGTCGCGGGAGTCCTTTAGGCGTTCTTCCGCGAAGGCCTCGCTTCTCGAGAAACGCCCCTCGAGATCGGAGAGAAATTCTCTCAGCTTGTCGGCGGCGGGCCTCGCCACGTCATCGTGGATCTGCCGCGCGGTCGCCGGCTGATCCGGGTTCCAGGCGGCGATCGAGCGGTCGGCGGCCCGCCAGTAGATCTCCTCCGCCGACTCGGCGCGTTCGAGCGAGCCGCGGGTTCCGACGGTCGTGGCGCGGCGGCGGATGGCCCCGAGAGCCGTGCGCATCGAAGTCCGCGCGACGTGGTGGCGCGAGAGGTCGTAACCCTGTCCTCCCGAGATATACCGCTCGAGAGACTCCTCGGAATCCCTCAACCCTCCCTGGGCGTCGAGCACGCGCTGCTTGAGATCGGTGCTCTCCTCGATGGCGAGCGTGACGTCGTAGAGCCCGAGAACCGTGTTGACCGTGTAGTACAGCCAGGCGCCGAGGATGGCGAGACCGACCGCGGAATAGATCCTGAGGCGCGCCCGGAGGGCCGATCGGGGCCCGAATGGCGGGGCGGGGGTCTTGTTCATGGGTTAGTCTCTTGCCCGGAAACAGTTGTCATACGATGAGTGGTTCCGGATCCTCCGGTTTTAGCAAAGAGGATGCCCGTTGGCCCACATTGACGACCTGGCGACCCCCGCCAGGCGCGATTTTCTGAAGCGGTTCTTCCACGATATCGCGACGCCCTTGTCGGCCGTCTCGCTGCATCTGGAAGGGGCGGATCGGCGCGTCCGGCGGGGAATCGACCCCACGGAGTCTCTCACGGTGGCCCGGACCGAGCTCGCCAAGGCCTTCGACCTGTTCGACCGGGGGCGCGAGTTCCTCCTGGAGGACCCGGGCCCCGCGGCGCCGTTCGAACTCGACCCCGTCGCGGCGGCGGCGGCCGCGGAGCACCCCGGGGTCCGGCTGGAGGGGGCGACCGGTGCGTCCGTGATCGGCAGCCACAGGGCGCTCGCGGCGGCGCTCGCCGCGCTCATCGTGAACGCGGTCGAAGCCGCGGGCGCGGAATCGGTGCGGGTCCTTCTCGGGCGCGAAGACGGCCACGTCTTCGCGCGCGTCGAAAACCCCGGTTCGCTGCAGACTGACAATACCGACGCGCTCTTCTCCCCGAAATCCGCCCGGAAGGGCAAGGTCTGGGGAATGGGCCTGTCCCGCGCGCGGGTGGCCGCGGCGGACGCGGGTGGCACGCTGCGGCTCGAACAGGATGGCGATCGCGTCGTCGCGACGCTCGATCTACCGGAGGGACCTCGTTGAAAGTTCTCATCGTCGAAGACGACATGGCCACGCGGAAAGGGCTCGAAGAATCCATCAAGGACCTCGGCGGAGAGCCGTTTTCCGTAGGAACGGCGAGAGAGGCGGGCAAGGCTCTCGCGGATTTCGACCCCCGGATCCTGATTGTCGACATCCACCTTCCCGATGGAGACGGGATCGAGATCCTGAAGCTCGCGCGGGAGGCCGACCCCGATCGAGAGGGGATCGTCATCACCGGCCAGGGCTCGATCGACAACGCCATCGAAGCGCTGCGGGCCGGAGCCTTCGACTATCTGCTGAAGCCGCTTCGTCCGGCGCAGCTCGAGGTCGTCTTCAACCGTCTGGCGGACCGCCGGCGCCTGGAGACGGAAGTCGAGACCCTGCGCGCGGAGCTCCAGGAGACCGGCCGGCTGGGGGACCTCGTCGGACGGTCCGAAGCGATGTCGCGCATCTTCGACGTCATTCGTAGAGTCGCGCGTTCCAATGCGCCCGTCCTGATCACCGGCGCGTCCGGAAGCGGGAAGGAAGTGGCCGCGCGGACGATCCACCGGCTCTCACGCCGCGCGGGCAAGCCCTTCGTCGCCTTCAACTGCGGCGCGATCTCGCCGACCCTGATCGAGAGCGAGCTTTTCGGCCACGAGCGAGGATCCTTCACCGGCGCGGAAAAGCGGCGCCTCGGATATTTCGAGGAAGCGATGGGCGGCACACTCTTCCTCGACGAGATCACGGAAATGGGAGCCGAGCTCCAGGTCAAGCTGCTGCGCGTTCTGGAGGACAAGACGCTTCGCCGCGTCGGCGGATCCCAGGAGTTGAAAGTCGACGTGCGTCTGATCTCCGCGACCAACAGAGACCCCAAAGACGCGATTCGCGAAGGCAAACTGCGCGAGGATCTTTACTATCGATTGAATGTCTTTCCATTGTCGCTTCCCACACTGGCGGAGCGACCGGACGACATCCCGATTCTCGCGGAGTACTTCCGCAAGCTGATCGAGGAACAGGAGCGCGCCGGCGTCATTGGATGGGAGTCTCGCGGCCTCGATCTTCTCCAGTCCTATTCATGGCCCGGCAATGTGCGGGAGCTTCGCAATGTCGTGCACCGGGCCTATGTCATGACGGAAGGCAAGACCATCCGCCCGGAGGTGGTGGAAGCCCTGCTGCCGCGGGCGGAGTCGAAGCCTGCCGCCCCGCGGAAGAAGACCGCGCCGCGCAAAGAAAAAGCCGCGGCCGGCCGGCGCAAGTGACTCGACAGAAAGGGCGCTGACTGTGAGTTCGACAGTCCCAGCCGCCTGGCAGTCGCTGTTGTAGACTGCCGGCCGCAGTTGGATGTCGCAAACAACGGGCAATACCTGGCAACTAGAGGAAAAAGATGACAAAGTTGACACCGAATCAATCTCACTATGTCCTGAATGCACTGTTGTCGCAGAAGGCCGTACGCCTGACGCAGGTCGAGAAAGCGCTTCGCGGCCGCGATCAGGAAATTCGAAACCTTAGAGAGCGGCTGGCTTCGCTCGAAAGCCTGTCCGAGAGCGGATCCCGGACGTCCGCGCGCCGGCGTGGCCGGCCTCCGGCAGACGGCCGCTCGGCAGGAAAGCCCCGCGCGCGGCGGGCGATGTCCCCGAAAGTCCGGGCTCTTCGGCGGCTCCAGGGCAAGTACATGGGTTATGTGCGCGGGTTGAAGCCTGCGGAGAAGGCTCGCGTCCGAAGGGTTCGGGAAAAACAGGGTATGAATGCCGCCATCGAGCTTGCGACCTCACTGGCCGCGAAGAGCTGAGTGACCGCGACCGCGCCGGCTGATGGCCCCTCGTTGCGGAACGGTCCGGCTCCCCGGTTTCGTGACCGGTCTGCCGCGCCGCGGAGGATTGTCCTGCACCGATGACCGAAAGGAAGACCGATCCACCCCGGCCGGCGCCGCCGCGCGCCTCCGGGAGCGGACATCACCGGCTCTCCCCGGACGAGTATGAGATCAAGATCCGCTGGGAGAAGGCGCGCCGCGTCATCGAAGTCACGTCGATCGGGGTGAAGTTCGAGTTCAACAGCGGCTTGAAAGTCGGAGTGATGTACCCCATCACGTTGAATGCGCCGGGGGTGTCCGTCTCGACGACGCTCGAGGTGAGCCGCTGTCAGCTGGTCGTCGCGAGCGGCCGCTTCTTCCTGGTCGAGGGACGATTCTTTCCGTACGTGGAATGAGGCGGGGCGCTGGGCGGCGAAGGGCGAAGGGCGAAAGGCGGGGACGAGAATTGACGTGGGACTGGTTTCTCTTCGATTCTCGATTCTAGTTGACCGCGGAGTACCGCGGCCGTCTCGCTCCCGTTTCCCGCTCAAGCCGCCTTCACGAACCGATAGGCCACGTGCCAGGCCGAGATTCGGGCTTCCCGGTCGCGGACCCACTCGCCGGGTCGGAAGCTGCGAACGAGATCCTCGATCCCGAGCCGGTGGGCACCGGGCGTGGCCACCCCGGTCACTTTCCGGAGGGCGACGATGATCCAGACAACCCCCCCGGGAGGCACGCGCCGCGCGACGGCCTCGAGGATGGCCTGCGAGCCGACCCGGTCTTCCCGCCACAGGAGGACCGCTGCCCACGGGTCCTTCACGGTCCGCAGCGCCCGGCCTTCCACCACGCGGGTCTCCTTGCCCTCCCTGCCCTCCCGCTCCTTCATCGCAACCTCCCGCAGCGCCTCGGGAACGTCCACGAGCAGGAGCCGGTCCGGAGCCCCAAGGTCGAGCCTCGCCGAAAGCTCCGCCGGGCTCTTCAAGGGAAGGTCCATGGCCGTCATGCTAGCTGGGTCTAAGAGATGGCTGTCATCAATCATCCGGGGACCTTCGCCTTCCGCCTGCCGCCTGCCGCGCCGGGCTTGGCATGACCTTCGCTCTCAGTCCCGGTAAGTGCGGCGCTTGGCCCACTTTGAACGAGGAGGATTTTCATCATGCTCTGGACCATCTTTGTGATCCTGCTGATTCTCTGGCTTCTGGGCCTCGTGTCCGGTTACACCATGGGCGGTTTCATCCACATCCTCCTGGTCGTGGCCGTGGTCGTGCTGCTGATCCGGCTCATCTCGGGTCGTCGCGTCGTCTGACGCCGCTTCGATAACCGTCGGAGATTAGGAGAGCGCGCCGGGGGGAGTCCTCCGGCGCGCTTTTCAACGGCCGGCCGACGTCCCGCCGCTCCCTTCCGACTCTACGACCGCTTGAGGAGTGCCCAGACGAGGTACGCGAAGAAGCCGGCGCCGGCGATCAACACCAGGAAGGCGGAAGCGGGCGACGCCTTGAGCACCAGCTGGTAGAGCAGATAGAAGAGGATTCCGAACACCGGCAGAACCAGCAGGCCGAGGTACGCCGCCGCGGGCCGCTTCTTTTCCATCGGAAGCACCTTGAGAAGCTCGAGCTGGCGGGCCGCGTCGTTCGGCAGCGAGGGCCGCTCCACCCACTTCAAGGCTTCCGGCTCCGAAAAACCCTCCTTCAGGCCGTCCGGAAACGCGGCGCCGCAGTAGACGCAATGCTCCATGCGCCACGCCGCGATCCGCCGGCCGCAACTCGGGCAGAGGGGCCCGCCGCTTTTGGATTCGGGATTCACGGCCTTCGATCATAGAGGCTTTTCTCCCGGCCGGGTCCGTTATGCTGCGAAGGGATGACATCCAGAATCCCGGTAGGGCTGCTCGGAGCCACCGGCACCGTCGGGCAGCGGTTCGTCGAGCGGCTGGCCGGGCACCCCTGGTTCGAGATCGCCTGCGTGGCGGCCTCCGATCGCTCGCGCGGCAGGACCTACGGCGAGGCCGCGCACTGGCGGCTTTCGACCGCCATCCCGGAGCGGCTGGCGGGGATGCGCGTCTGCGGGCCCCTCGACGATCTGCCCTGCCGCCTCGTTTTTTCCGCTCTCGATGCGGCGCTCGCGCGCGAGGTCGAACCGGAGCTCGCCCGCCGCGGAATCCTGGTTTTCTCGAATGCCTCCGCGCATCGGATGGAGGAGGACGTCCCGCTCCTTCTGCCCGAGATCAATCCGGAGGCTCTGAGGCTTCTCGACCGGCAGCGCCGCGAACGGGGCTGGGCCGGGGGAATCGTGACGAACGCGAACTGCTCGACGATCGTGCTGGCCCTCGCGCTCGCGCCGCTGCACCGAGCGTTCGGAGTCAAACGGGTCTTCGTGACCACGATGCAGGCGGTCTCCGGCGCGGGCTACCCGGGCGTGCCGTCTCTCGACATTCTCGGCAACGTGATTCCGGACATTCCGGAAGAGGCGGCCAAGATCGAGCGGGAGACCCGCAGGATTCTCGGAGACCTTTCGGACGACCGCGTGTCGCCCGCGGCAGTCGACATCTCGGCGATGACCTATCGCGTCGCGGTCGAGGACGGGCACACGGAATCGATCTCCGTCGAGCTGCGGCGCAAGGCGGAGCTGTTCGATGTCCAGGCCGCGTGGGACGCGTTCCGCGCCCCCGAGGGCGTCCGCGGTCTGCCGTCCGCGCCCGAACGGCCGGTCGTCTCGCTGTCCCTTCCGCATCGGCCGCAGCCGCGCCGCGACGTGGATATCGGCGGCGGGATGTCGGTCACCGTGGGCGGCTTGAAGCCGTGCGCTCTGCTCGACTGGAAATTCACCGCTCTCGGCCACAACACGATCCGCGGGGCCGCCGGCGCCTCCGTCTTAAACGCCGAATACGCGTGCGCGACCGGGCTTCTCGACTGACGGCCGCGGGGGCGCGCCGGATGGGCAGAGGCGCGCCCGCAGCGTCCCTGTGATCGTTCAGAAATTCGGCGGCACGTCCGTGGAAGACGCGGCCGCCCTCGAAAGACTTTCGGAGATCGTCGGTCGCGCCCACGCGCGTGGCGACCGCCCCGTCGTGGTGGTCTCCGCCATGGGTCACACGACCGATCGCCTGACGGACGCCCTCTCTCAGGCGGCGCAGGGCGACGGCCGTGAAGCGAAGAGAACGTTGATGCAGGTGGCTCGCGAAACGCTTGCGGTGGCGGGGGATCTCTTCGCGGACCGTGCCCAGCCCGTCGAGGCCGAGCTGGCGCCTTTTTTCGTGGCGCTCGAGAGCATGGCCGGCGCGGTCGCGGTGCTTCGTTCGGTCCCGGGGGAGGCGCGCGATCACTTTCTCGCTCAGGGGGAGCTCATTTCCTCGCTGCTGGTGTCCCGGGTACTTTCTCTCCGCGGCCTTCCCGCCGTGCGGATCGACGCGCGGGACGTTCTCGTCACCGACGCGCACTTCGGGCGGGCACAACCCGATGTTGCCGCGACGGCGGCGCGCGCTCTGGAAAGGCTGGGGGGTCCGGCGGCCCGGGGAGAGATCCCCGTCGTCGGCGGTTTCGTCGGCGCGACGCCGGACGGCCGGACCACGATCCTCGGACGGGGCGGATCGGACTACAGCGCCGCGATCTTCGCGGCCGGACTCGCCGCGTCGCTCGTCGAGATCTGGACCGACGTCGACGGGATGATGACCGCGGACCCCAGGATCGTGCCCGAAGCGCGCGTGCTCGACAGGATCTCCGCGGAGGAGGCCTCCGAGCTCGCGTATTTCGGTGCCCGGGTGCTCCATCCGCTGACTCTCGCGCCCGCCATCCAGAAGGGGATTCCCGTGAGGGTTCGCAACGCCAGAAAGCCCGACGGCGCGGGCACTGAGATCCGATCCGGAGCGGCCGGAGGGACGGACGACGTGCGATCGATCGCCTGCAAGCGCGGGATCGCGACCGTGGACGTGTCGACGAGCCGCATGCTGCTCGCCGCCGGCTTCCTGCGGACGATTTTCGACGTCTTCGCCCGCCATGAGACCGCCGTCGACATGGTGTCGACGTCCGAGGTCTCGGTCTCCGTGACCGTCGACGAGCCTGAGCGGTTGCCCCAGATTCGCGACGAGCTCGCGAGCCTCGCGGACGTCGAGGTGGCGGGCGGCCGGGCGATCGTTTGCCTCGTGGGAGAGAATCTGAAGTTCACTCCGGGAATCGCGGCGCGGATCTTCCGCGCGGTCGAGGACGTGAACGTGCTGATGATTTCTCAGGGAGCTTCTCGCCGGAACGTGTCCTTCGTCGTCGCGGAGGAGGACGTGGATCGGACGGTCTCTCTCCTCCACCGCGAGTTCTTCGGAAAGGCGAGCTAGCCGTGCGCGTCGGGCTCGTGGGCGCCGGGAAGATGGGGCGGGAAGTGGGCTCGGCGGCGGAGGCTCGTGGGCACCACGTCGTCTGGACCCTCGCCTCCGCCGGAAACCGGGGAGCCGCCGGCCTGACGCCCGAGCGGCTCGGCTCCGCGGACATCGTATTCGAGTTCACAGCGCCCGGGGCGGCGGTCGACAATCTGATCCGTCTGGCGGACGCGGGGTCCCGCGTCGTGTGCGGCACGACGGGCTGGAACCGCGATCTGCCTCGTGTCTCGCAAGCGTTCGCCGCCGGCGGCGGCGCTCTCGTCCACGCCTCGAATTTCTCCGTCGGCATGAGGCACATGTTCGATCTGGCGGCGCGAGCGGCCCGGCTCTACGGCCCCGCGGGTTACGCGGGGTATCTGGTCGAGGAACACCACGCGGAAAAGCGCGACGCCCCGTCCGGGACGGCGCGGAAGATCGCGGCGCTGGTCGAAAGCGCGACGGGCCGGCCGCCCGCGATCGCGAGCGTCCGCGCGGGAACCATCCCCGGGACGCACCGCCTCGTGTTCGAATCCCCGGACGACGAAGTGGAGATCATTCACCGCGCCCGAAACCGGGGCGGCTTCGCGCGGGGAGCCGTCTGGGCGGCGGAGCGTATCGCTGGCCGGTCGGGAGTCTTCGAGTTCGGAGAACTGCTGGCGGAAGTCGAGAAGGAGGTCTCGTGAAGGGTCCGGGCAAGCGGGTCGAGTGGCGGGGTTGCGGCACGGCGCTCGTGACGCCGTTTGACGAGCGGGGGCGAATCGACTTCGGGGCGCTGGGGCGCCTGGTCGAGTGGCAGATAGCGGAGGGAATCGATTTTCTCGTGCCCTGCGGGACGACCGGGGAGGCGTCCACGCTTTCGGGCGACGAGCGCAAGGCGGTAACGGCCGCGGTCGCCGCCGCCGCCAACGGGCGCGTGCCGGTGATCGCGGGAGCGGGCGGCAACCATACGGCCAAGGCGGTCTTCTGGGCGCGCGACGCGGAGGCCGCCGGCGCCGACGGAATCCTGTCGGTGACCCCCATGTACAACAAGCCGACGCCGGAGGGTCTCTTTCGCCACTACTCCGCGATCTCGGACGCCTCCCGCCTCCCGATCCTCGTGTACAACGTCCCCGGCCGCACGGGGACCGACCTCGACGTCGAAACGGTCCTCCGGCTCGCGGAAGTACCAAACGTGGTGGGTCTCAAGGAAGCTTCGCCGAACTTCGGCAAGATCGCGCGCCTCCTGACGCTGCTTCCGCCGGATTTCGCGGTCTTCTCGGGCGACGACGCGACGGCCCTCGCGCTGATCGCCCTGGGCGGCCGCGGATTGATCTCGGTCGCTTCGAACGAGATACCCGGTGAGATGCGGACTCTGGTCGCGCGCGCGCTCGAAGGCGACTGGACTGCGGCGCGCAAGCTTCAAGCCCGCTGGTTGCCTCTGATGGAGATGAACTTCTGGGAGTCGAGCCCCGGTCCCGCCAAATGCGCCCTTTCCCTGATGAAGAAATGCGGCGAGACGCTCCGTCTTCCCCTCGCTCCGGTTCGGGACGAGACGCGTCGCCGGATCGAGGCCGTCGTGATCGGAATGAAGCTCGTCGGCAAACGCAGCGGCGCCCGGCGATGAGCGGAGAACGCGGAGCCGGCACGCTCGCGGAGAGGGTGGCGGAAGCGGCCGCGTCTCCCGAACGGCATTCGTCCGACGAGCTCCGCTCCCTGTTTCGCGAGCTGAAGGCGGGCTTGAACGATGGATCGATTCGCGCGGCGACGCGCGAGGACGGACGGTGGACGGTGCATCCCTGGGTCAAAGAGGGCATCCTCCTGGGCTTCCGGGCCGGAGGCCTCGTGCGGGCGCTCGCCGCCTCCGACTTCCCCTTCTTCGACAAGGACACCATGCCGCTGAAGCGCTTCGAGGGCCCGTCCCGCATCCGGATCGTGCCGGGCGGCACCGCCGTGCGCGACGGCTGCTACATCGGGCCCGGCGTGACCATCATGCCGCCGGCGTACGTGAACGTCGGCGCGTACGTCGGGGCGGGAACGCTGATCGATTCGCACGCGCTCGTCGGCTCCTGCGCGCAGGTGGGCGAGCGGGTTCATATCTCCGCGGGGGCTCAGATCGGAGGCGTGCTCGAGCCCGTCGGACAGCTCCCGGTGATTCTCGAGGACGACGTCCTGGTCGGCGGCAACTGCGGCATCTACGAAGGCGCGATCGTCCGCGAGGGAGCCGTCCTCGCCTCGGGGGTTATCCTGACCGGCGGAACCCCGGTGTATGACCTGGTCCGCGGAGAGGAATACCGGCGCGTCGCCGGGCGGCCCCTCGAGATTCCGGCGCGGGCGGTCGTCGTGCCGGGCGCCCGATCGGTCCACGAGGGCCGCGGGCGGGAATGGGGGCTCTCGCTCCAGACACCCGTAATCGTCAAGTATCGCGACGAGAAAACCGACGCTTCGACCGCGCTGGAAGATGTGTTGAGATGAATTAGTTAAGAGTTAAGAGTTATCAGTCATCCGGTCTCTCAACCCTCAACTCTCAACTCTCTCTGAACTGGAGCTGAAATGAGCGGACCCACGAAACCGGACGGGACTCACTGGGACACGGCGGCGATCCGGCAGGAGCGGGAAGACGGCTGGTTCCGCGCGCACGAGGCGGAGCTGATCGAGGCCGCGCGCCTGCGCCGGGCCGAGGCCGCGAGCCGGCTGACCGGAGTCCAGAGCGCGACCGCCGGCCGCCGCTGCCCGCGCGACGGAGACCAGATGACGCTCGATCGCGTCGAAGAAACCGAGATCGACCGCTGTCCGACCTGCGGCGGGATCTTCTTCGATCGCGGAGAGCTCGAGACGCTCCTGCTGCGTCACGAGAGCCACCGCCGCGGCTTCTTCCGGCGCCTTCTCGGGTTCGAGAAGGATTAGCCAGCCGCGCAAACCGCGCCGCTCCGGGCGGCGGGAAGCCGCCCGCTGCCGCCAGGAACGGTTAGCCCGCTCGCGCGCCGCGAATTCCGCCGCTAGGCTCGCGCCGCCCGCGCGGACCCTCCGGTCGATCCCATCGCCGCCACCTGCTGGAAGTACGACGCGAACGCGGCCATGCCCCCCTTCGCCTGCGACCAGTCGAAGTTTTCGTTCGGCGCGTGATACCCGTGCTCGGGAAGAGAAAGCCCGAGAAAGAAAACCGGGACCTTCAGCACCTTCTCCATCGAGAGGACGGCGCCGATCGAGCCGCCTTCGCGGACGAAGACGGGCTCCCTCCCGAACGCGAGCTTGATCGACGACCGGATGGCGTCGGCGTACGGTCCGGTGGTCTTTCCCTGGTAGGCCGGCAGCGCGTGCTCCGCCGTGATCTTCACGTCCGGGTTCTTCGATTTGACGAAGTCGGAGACGAGCTTCACGATCTTCTTCGGATTCATGTTGGGAACGAGCCGGCAGGAGACGATGGCCGTCGCCTTGGGCGGGATGATCGTCTTGACCCCGGGCCCCTGGTATCCGCCCGCGATCCCGTGAACCTCGAAGGTCGGCATCATCCATATGCGCTTCATCACTTCGAGCGCATCGTCGACGCGGAGCGTCTTGTAGAGGTGGTCCTTCTTGAATCCGGCGACGGTGAAGCCGCAGCCTTCCAGGTCCTGGAGCTCTTTTCGGGTCGGAGGGACGACGTCCGTGTAGAACCCCGGAATCTTGACCCGGCCGGTCTTTCCGTCGACGCACTCGGAGATCAACTGGCACATCTCCGTGACCGGGTTGCGCGCCGCGCCTCCCGCGGTGCCGGAGTGCTGGTCGGTCTGCCCGGTCTGGAGCTCGAACCGGAGACCCTGGAGTCCCCGAAGGCCCGCGGGCTGCGCCGGCCGCGCCCTCGAGACCCAGACGGTGTCGGAAACGACGACCGAGTCGGTGACGAAGTCCTTCGCGCGATTGATGATCGTCGTCTCGAAGTGCGGGCTGCCTATCTCCTCTTCGAACTCCCAGAGAAAGTGGATGTTCGCGGGCACGCCGTTGTCGAAGGCGTATTTCGCTCCGAAGAGCGCGGTGATCGCGGGTCCCTTGTCGTCCGTCGTGCCGCGTCCGAAGTACCGGTCGCCCTGCTTGACGAACTCGAACGGAGACGTCTTCCAGTCGGGTCCTTCGGCGGGCTGAACGTCGAGGTGGTTGTACACGGTGATCGTCGGAAGGCCGGCGCCCCGGTCGAACCGTCCATACACGATCGGGTGACCCGGCGTTTCGTAGAGCTTCGCCTTCGCTCCCATCGATTCTAAGAGGCGGACCGCGGAATCGGCGCCCCGCCGCATGTCGGCCTTGCGCTCGGGCTCGACGGAGACGGTCGGGATCTCGACGAGCTCGGCGAGCGTGCGCTCGAACCGCTCGCGCTGCCCGGCCGCATAGGTGGCGAGACTGTCCTTGGAGAATCCATTGTCCATCGAGGGCTCCTTTTCGCTTCAGAGAGGCCGAGATTCTAGTGGAAGGCGGTGGCCGGGAAACGGGAAACGGGAAACGGAAAACGAAGGTGCCTCACGAGAAGGCCCGCTCCGTCCGACTCCCGCCTGCCGCCTTCCGCCTGCCGTCCTCACGCCACCCACCTCCAGTGGACGAAGGCGGCCAGGCCGGCGGCGAGCAGGGCGGCGGAGGCGATCCACCAGGCCCACCTCGCGGCAGGGCGGCGCCGGAAGATCTCGGCCAGGGCGTAAAACGCGGGATAGACGACGGTCAGGTATCGCGGCAGGCCCGCGGAGATCCCGGTCGCGGCGGGAAGCAGGAGGGCCCCCGCGGTCCAGGTCGCGTCCGCCCAGCGGCGGCGGAAGGCCTGGTAGATCCCGAGGGCGACGAACAGGAGCGCGTTCGCGTAATCGATCAGGAACACCGGGTGCGTCCGCGCGTCCCCCCGCGCGATCCTCGAGGGGAGCGCCGCGCCCCATTGCGCGAGCCCCGCGAGCGGAGACGCGCCTCGATTCCAGGACTCCTGGAGGCGGAAGTAGAGTCCCGGCTCCCGGAAGTAGACGCCGACCCCGAAGATCCACAGGCAGACGGCGGCCGCCGGAGCGAGGCCGATCAGACCCGCCCGGACCCACTCCGATTTGCGCCGCGTCTCTCCGGCGGCCGGCGACCGGGCGAGCCAGGCGAGGGCGAGGGGCAGCGACAGGGCGAGGGCCGGGAGCCGCGTCAGTCCCGCGAGAAACCCGAAGAACGCGGCGTATCCCGCTCGTCCCCGCGAAACGGCTTGAAACGCGAGGAGAGCGAGCAGCAGAAACAGGGACTCGGCGTACATCGAAAGCAGGAAAAACGAGGTCGGAAAGAGAATCAGGAAGAGAAGAGACGCGCGGGAATCGCGTTCTCCGAGCCGGCGCCGGCCTTCGCGGACGAAGAGCACCCCCGCGGCCGCCATCGCCGCGAAAGAGAGAGCGAGGCCCGCCGCGAAAGGGTCGATCCTCAGAGTCCGCGAGAGCGCCGCCGTCAGAGCGGGGTACAGCGGGAAAAAGACGTGCTCCGACGAGACGCCCGGCGGAGGCGGCGGGCCGTATCCGTTCTCGGCGATCTTTACGTACCAGCCGGAGTCGTATCGCGCCAGGGAAGGCGCCCGCCGCGCGATCTCCGGCGGCCAGCCCTCGCGCGCGGGGATCGGCAGCCGCAGCGCGGCGTAGCTTCCGGCCCAGAGGAGTCCCGCCCAGAGAGTCACGATCGCGAGCGTGCGGAGGGTCGCGCGGCTCGAGGCATCGGACGGTTCGGCGGCGGGCGAGGACCGCACAGGCGTCGCCGCAGGCGTATCGGACGCGGCTATTTCTTCTTGGGCTGCCGGGGCGCGGGCTTGCGGGCGGGCGCCGGCTTCTTCTTCGCGGGGACGGCGGCTTTTTTCCGCGGATCGCTCGCCGGGGCCGGAGCCGTCTTCGGCTTCGCTCCCGCCTTTCCCTTCGCGGGCGGGGGCGGGGGCGGGGGCGGAGGGGGGGGCTTGTCCAGCCCGAGCTTCTTCGCGCGCGCCGTCTTGCGGGCGGCGGCGGCCGCTTCCTTTTTCTCGCGAGCGCGTTCCTGCGCCTTCTTCTCCTCCACGATGAGGATTCCGGCGAGATCCTGCTCCGTCACGATCGACGCACCGGGCAGGCGCTTCTTCACGGCGTCGAGCCGGTCGTCTGGCACCCGCAGGAGATAAAGCGGCGTTTCGCGCGTTTCCTTGGCCTTGGCGATGTAGTCGGCGGTCTCGAGACAGTGCGTGGGCGCCTGGGAGAAGTCGATGGCGATCGCGTACGGCTTTTCCCTCTTGGCCATCTCGAAAAACGCCGGCCAGCGGGGCTCCACCGGGACGACGTGGGCGCCGCTCTTGCCGAGCTTCTGGACGCGCGTGTTCCTGTCGCCGCCGTCGAACTGGAGGTAGAGGACGCTCATGGAGGGGGCACTATATATGTAAGTACCGGCTCGCCTCCCGCCGGAGTGATCTCCTCGCCACGGTCAGGACGCGAGCCGGCGCGCTCCTCCCCTCTCCACCCGCGACAGCGGGGGGGGAGAGGAGCCGAGCGACCAACGGGAGCGAGACGGCCGCGGTACTCCGCGGTCAACTAGATCTGAATTAACCGCTCAACGCCCAACGCCCGACGCCCAACGCTCAACGCTTGACGCAGAACGCTCAACGATCTTCCCGGTAGTGCGACCCTCTCGACACCCGGTTGTCCGAGGCGGCGCGCTGGATCGCGAACGCGGTCTGCACGCCGTTCCGGAGGCCGAGGAGGGCGTCCGACATGGTCCCGCGGCGGTAGAAGTCTTCGATCTCGACCTGCAGCTCCGCGAGGATCCGGCTCGCCCGGTCGAGCCGCTTTTCGGAGCGCAGGAGGCCGACGTAGTTCCACATGGTGTGGCGGATGACCATCCAGTCCTGGGCGATCAGGGCGGGGTCGACCGTCTCGTTCTCGGGCTGCCACGGACGCACGGCGGGGAGGCTCTCTCCGCGGCGGCGCTGCACCTCCGCTGCTGCGGCCTTGCCCGCCCGCCATCCCCAGAGAAGGCCTTCGAGGAGCGACGTCGACGCGAGGCGGTTGGCTCCGTGAACGCCCGTGCACGACACCTCGCCGGCGGCGCGCAGGTGTCCGAGCGTCGAGCGGCCGTTGCCGTCGACGGCGACTCCGCCGCAGGAGTAGTGGGCGGCGGGAACGACCGGTACCGGCCCGGCGGTCAGGTCGAACCCGAGCTCGAGGCAGCGCCCGGTCAGCCCCGGGAACCTCTCGCGTATCCAGGCCGCGGGTTTGTGCGAAATGTCGAGCAGGACGTGAGGCTCGTCGCGTTCCAGCATCCGCTGATGGATGGCGCGAGCGACGATGTCGCGCGGCGCGAGCTCCGCGTCGGGGTGCACGGCGCTCAGAAACTCCTCCCCGGAGACGTCGGTGATCCGCGCGCCTTCGCCTCGCAGCGCTTCGGTCAGGAGGAGCCGGCCCTTCGCGTGCACGAGGGCCGTCGGGTGAAACTGGATGTACTCGAGATTCAGGAGGCGCGCGCCCGCGCGCCGCGCCATCGCGATGCCGTCGCCTCGCGCGCCCTGCGGATTCGTCGTGTGCAGATAGACCTGGCCGAGGCCTCCCGTCGCCAGGATCGTCTCCTGGGCGAGATGGGGCGTGACGGCGCCGGACTGGCGCTCCAGGAGATAGGCGCCGATCGCGCGGGGCGGCCGGTACCGGTCAGTCGCCTTCGTCGAGTCGTGCGACAGAGTGAGGAGATCGACCGCCGTCGTCTCGAGCTTCCAGTCGATCAGCGCTTCCGCGCGGCAGGCTTTCAGGAGCGCGCGCTCGATCGGCGCCCCCGTCTCGTCCTTGACGTGGAGGACTCGCGGGACCGAGTGAGCGCCCTCGAGAGTCCAGTGAAACCCCGAGCCTTCCCGGTCGAAGGGAACCCCGAGCTCCTCGATGAGCAGCCGATCGAGCAGCTCGGGCCCTTCGCGCGCGAGAAGCTCCACCGCCTCCGTCGAGCAGAGGCCGTCTCCGGCTTTCTCGATGTCGTGCGCGAGCTGTTCGGCCGTGTCCCCGGGCGGCCGTCCGACGATCCCTCCCTGCGCCCAGAATGTGTTCGACTCGCGCGCCTCGGCGGCGCGCGTGACGACTGTCGCGCGGACACCCTCGCGCGCCACGGCGAGCGCGGCGGTCGCTCCCGCAATCCCGGTGCCCAGGATCAGAACCTCGGTCGACTCACCCACGGCGGGGGTCCACGTCGAGGTCGAGCGACAGGTCCGCGCCCCTCACGGAATGCGTCAGCGCTCCCACGGACACGCAGTCGGGTCCCGCAAGCGCGTATTGACGGACCGTCGCGAGGCTCATGTTTCCCGACGCCTCGACCCAGGGAGCCGGCTGGCGCTGGCGGGCAATGGCCGTCCATCGCGCCACCGTGTCCGGGGTCTGGTTGTCGATCAGGATCTGATCGGCGCCGGCGTCCAGTGCCTCGCGCAGCTCGTCCTCCGTCTCGACCTCCGTCTCAACGATTCCCCCGGCGGGAAGGAACGCGCGAGCGGCCGCCACCGCCCGTCCGACGCCGCCCGCCAGCCGGCGGTGATTGTCCTTGATCAGCACCTGATCGAAGAGGGTATTGCGGTGGTTGACCCCGCCGCCGTCGCGCACGGCTTCGCGGTCGAAATCGCGCAGACCGGGCGCCGTCTTGCGCGTGTCGTAGATGCGGCAGGGGGTCCCCGCAACCGCGTCGACGAATCGCCTCGTCTCCGTGGCGATGCCGGACATTCTCTGAAGAAGGTTCAACGCCACCCGCTCGGCCGTCAGGAGGGCGCGGGCCTGGCCGGCGAGCTTCGCCACGGCCCCGCCCATGTCGACCCGATCGCCCGGCGAGACCGAGGCGTTCCAGGAGATCTTCGGATCGAGAAGCTCGAAGGTCCGCCGCGCGGCGGCGAGCCCCGAAACGACACACGGGCTCTTCGCCACGATCGTCCCTCGAGCGGTCGCCGAAGCCGCCACGGTTGCTTCGGTCGTGATGTCTCCGCCGCCGAGGTCTTCGGCCAGGAACGCCCGAAGCCGGGCGTCGAGGGTTTCGCCGGACAGAGCGTGCATGGGCGGGAGAATACCTTTGAGGAGAATCCAGCTCTCAGCTGTCAGCTATCAGCTTCGACTCCCGATCTAGTTGACCGCGGAGTACCGCGGCCGTCTCGCTCCCATTGGTCGCTCGGCTCCCGGCTCCCGATCCGCCTCCCGCCTGCCACCTCCCGCGGCTCCCGCGACGTCGGATTTCCGCCGGCGGGTCGGGGACGGCATAGGTTGAGAGGACGGGCCGCGTCTACGTCTGCTAGGACCTCGTCGGGGAAGATCTTCGCCGAGGACGAAACAGACCTTTCTGCTGACCTACATGGACGCCTTCCGCTCGTGGGCCGTCTTCTTCCTCTGCGGCCTCCCGCTGCTGCTCTTCTTCCGGAAAAGAAAGCGGCCGTGGTCCCGGTGTCGATGCATGAGGAAGTTGAGAGTTGAGAGTTGCGAACCCTGAACTCTCCGGCTGGCTGAGAGCTGAGAGCTGAGAGCTGACGGCTGACGCCTATTTCTTCCTCGCCTCGTCGAAGCGCTTCGCGGCGTCGTCCCAGTTCCAGACGTTCCACACCGCCTGGAAGAACTCTTCCTTGCGGTTCTGGTACTGGAGGTAGAAGGCGTGCTCCCAGGCGTCGAGCACCAGGATCGGAGCGCCGCCCTGATTGACGTTGGACTGGTGGTCGTAGATCTGCACCGTCATCAGCCGCTGCCCTAGCGGGTCCCATGTCAGGGCCGCCCACCCGGATCCCATGATCGTGGACGCCGCGCCGACCATCTGCTTCTGGAAGCGGTCGAACCCTCCGAGGTCGTTGTCGATCGCCGCGGCGAGTTCGCCATGAGGGCGATCGCCGCCTTTGGGCGTCAGGTTGGTCCAGAAGAGCGAGTGCAGGACGTGCCCGGAAAGGTTGAACGCGAGCGCCTTCTCCAGGGCGGCGATCCGGGTGAAGTCGTCCTTCTCGCGGGCCTCCGCCATCTGCTCGAGCGCCTTGTTCGCCCCCTTGACGTAAGCCGCGTGGTGCTTGTCGTGGTGGAGCTCCATGGTTTTTCCGGAGATGTGGGGTTCCAGAGCGCCGTAGTCGTATCGCAGATCGGGAAGCGTGTATTCGGCCATTTCGGTCCTCCAGACTGTCCGTAGAAAGTGTGCCGCGGGTCACAGGCACCTTACTTCACTTCTTAACGCTGAACGCTCAACGCTCAACTCCCCGGTTACGACAACTCCAGCATCCTCAGAAGGGGCTTTTCCGCGGCGGCTCGGATCTCCTCCGGGAGGAGAATCTCGGGCCTCTCGTCGCGCAGGCAGAGGTAGAGCTTCTCCAGGGTGTTCAGCTTCATGAAGGGGCACTCGTTGCAGCGGCAGCCGTTGTCCGGCGGGACGGGGATGAACTCGCGGTCGGGAGCGAGCTTCTTCATCTGGTGGAGGATCCCCTCCTCGGTCGCGATGAGAAAGGTCTTCCCCGGCGCCGTCGTCACGTAGTTCAGGATTGACCGGGTCGATCCGACGTGGTCCGCGTATCGCAGGATCGACTCGGGGCATTCCGGGTGCGCGGCGAGGAGAGCGTCGGGGTGCTTCGCCTTCAACTTGACGATCTCGCGCTCGGAGAACTGCTCGTGGACGATGCAGGCTCCCGGCCAGAGGATCATCGGCCGCCCGGTCCTCTGCGCGAGCCACGCGCCCAGGTGCCGGTCGGGGGCGAAGAGAATCTGTTTGTCCGGCGGGATCGAGCGGACGATCTTCTCGGCGTTGGACGACGTCACGATGATGTCCGAAAGGGCCTTCACCGCGGCGGAGCAGTTGATGTAGGTCAGCGAAACGGCGCCCGGGTGCGCTTCGCGCCAGCGGCGAAAGGCTTCCGGAGGCGCCGAGCTCTCGAGCGAGCAGCCCGCCTCGTAGTCGGGCAGCACGACCTTCCGCGTGGGATTCAAGATCTTCGCCGTCTCGGCCATGAACCGGACGCCGGCGAACGCGATCAGGCTCGCGTCGGACTTCTGCGCGTTCCGGGACAGATCCAGGGAGTCCCCGACGAAATCCGCCAGGTCCTGGATCTCCTCTTCCTGGTAGTAGTGGGCGAGAAGCACCGCGTTTTTTTGTCGTTTGAGGCGACGGATTTCGTCTTCCAGATCGAGGGTCGGGTCGACGGACGCCAGATCCGGGGCGGGGGGACGCGGCGGAAGGATCGGAACGACGGGCGTCAACAGGTCGACAGGCGGAGAGTTCATCGCGTTTCGAGCATAGCAACAGCGGAGTCGACCGCGATCTTTCGGCGTCGATGGCACTGGCACGCAGGGTGCTTGTTGTTCAATTTGTGAGCGCCGTCCCGTCTCCCCGTCCGCACCGCCTGGGGATCCTTTTTCTCATCCTGACGCTGACCGTGCTCGCGCTCGAGGTGTGGGCGATCGGTTCCAGCCTGACCTCGTTCTTCTGAGGCGGCCTGCGGCGAGGACGTCGGCCGGCGGCTCCCGGTCCGCTGGGATGACGCGCGACTTTCCTCCAAAGAGATGAATCCGGGGACGATTCCTTGAACGTCCGGAGTCCCCCAACCCGGGGGATTCCCCCGGCCCCGGCTCTCTCGCTTCGCGCAGGCGCTGGGGGATCGGAGGCTGGAGTCAGGCTATATTTCCCTCATGGCGACGGAGGTTTCGGCGAGCAAGTATCACGGGCTCGATCCTGCGACGATCCTGGCCGCCTACCGTAACGTTTACCTCTCCCGGCGCGTCGACGATAAGGAGATCCAGCTCAAACGCCAGAACCGGATCTACTTTCAGATCAACAGCGCCGGCCACGAGGCGGTCACGACGGCCGCCGGTATGGTCTCCCGGCCCGGGTACGACTGGTTCGAGCTCTATTACCGGGATCGCGCCCTCTGCCTGCAGATCGGCGTCACGCCCTACGAGATGTTCCTTCAGGCCGTCGGCGCCTCGGAGGATCCGGCGTCCGCCGGACGGCAGATGCCCTCCCACTGGGGGTCGAAGAGGCTGAACCTGATCTCGAAGTCGTCCTGCACCGGGACGCAGTTCCTGCACGCGGTGGGAGCGGCGGAGGGCGGGTGGCGCAAGAGCGTGATCCCGGAGCTCGCTTCGCGCGGAGGCTTTCAGAACGACGAGATCGTCATCGTCTCCGGAGGGGAGGGACAGACCTCTCAGGGCGAATTCTGGGAGGCGCTCTCCTCGGCCTGCAACCTGAAGCTTCCGGTGCTTTTCCTGATCGAAGACAACGGCTACGCGATCTCCGTCCCGGTCGAGGTCAACACGCCGGGCGGCTCCATTTCGAAGCTCCTCCGCAGCTTCCCGAACCTCTTCCTGGCGGACGTCGACGGTTGCGACTTTCTCGAATCGTACGACGCGCTCCGATACGCGGCCGAGTATTGCCGCACGCGCAAGGGGCCCGCTCTCGTCCACGCGAAGGTTGTGCGGCCCTACAGCCACTCGCTTTCGGACGACGAGGCGTCCTACCGCCCGAAGGCGGAGCGCGATCGCGACGCCGAGCGGGACCCGCTGCGGACGATGTCGCGGCTCCTTTTGAGCGAGGGCATCGCGACCCAGGCGGATCTCGACCGCCTGCACGGGGAAGTCGATCAGGAGGTCAGCGAGGCCGCCGACC
This sequence comes from Thermoanaerobaculia bacterium, assembly GCA_038203955.1. GTDB lineage: Bacteria > Acidobacteriota > Thermoanaerobaculia > UBA5066 > Gp7-AA6 > JALYUA01. The sequence goes on from JBBRDK010000017.1 coordinate 29,359, forward strand.
GGGCCCTTGCCGCGCCCGTTCCGGCGCCGGAATCCGCCCTGGAGTTCGTCTACTCCTCCGATGTCGACCCGACCTCGGACGCCTTCTCGACGGAGCCGGCGCCCGCCGCCGGGGCGTCGCCCACGACGATGGTGGATCTCTTAAACGCCTGCATGCGCGACGAGATGAAGCGCGACCCCCGCATCGTCGTCTTCGGGGAGGACGTGGCCGACGCGTCGCGGGAAGAGGTGCTCGAGGAGGTCAAGGGCAAGGGCGGCGTCTTCAAGCTGACGGCGGGTCTTCAGCGCCTCTACGGGAAGGACCGCGTGTTCAACTCGCCGCTGGCGGAGGCCAACATCGTGGGCCGCGCCATCGGCATGGCCGTCCGTGGCCTGAAGCCCATCGCGGAGATCCAGTTCTACGACTACATCTGGCCCGCGTACATGCAGATTCACAATGAGCTCTCGAATCTGCGGTGGCGCTCCGGAAACACGTTTTCGGCTCCGGTCGTGATCCGCGTGGCGACCGGGGGATACATCGGAGGCGGCGCCGTCTACCATTCTCAGTCGGGGGCGGTCCTGATGACGCACATCCCCGGTCTGCGCGTCGTCATGCCTTCGAACGCCCTCGACGCCAACGGACTCCTTCGGACGGCGATCCGGTGCGACGACCCGGTGCTCTTCCTGGAGCACAAGCACCTCTACCGGCAGACGCACAACAAGGGGATCTACCCGGGACCCGACTACATGGTGCCCTTCGGGAAGGCGAGCGTCGCCGCGGAGGGGAAGGACATCACGATCGTGACCTACGGCGCGACCGTGTATCGCTCACTCCAGGCCGCGCGCTCCTTCAAGGAAGAGACCGGAAAGACGGCGGAGATTCTCGATCTGCGGTCCCTGTCTCCTTACGACTGGGAAGCGATCGCGCAATCCGTACGCAAGACCAATCGCGTGCTCGTAGTCTACGAAGACCCGATTTCCTGGGGCTACGGCGCGGAGATTGCCGCCCGCATCGGCACCGAGCTCTTCGCGTACCTGGATGCGCCGGTCGAGCGCGTCGCCGCGACGGACACCTTCGTCGCCTACCAGCCTCAGATCGAGGACTTCATCCTTCCGCAGGCGAGCCACATCCGCAAGGCGCTCGACCGTCTGGCCGCGTACTAGACGTAACGAACCGTGTCCTCCCGGATCGGCGCTCTCGAAAGCCTGCGCGAGAAGGATCCCGCGAACTCGCTCACGCTGTTCATGCTAGCCAACGAGTACTTCAAGGCGGAGCGATGGAGCGACACCGTGGCCGTCCTTCGCGACTATCTCGCCCGCGCCAAGGACGAGGGAGCCGCCTACCGCCTCCTCGGACACTCGCTGCGCCGGCTGGGCGACGCCGATGCGGCGCGGCAGGCGTTCCGCGAGGGCGCCGCCACCGCCCGCGCCCATCGGCACGATGGAATGGCCGCCGAACTCGAGGCGGAGGGAGAAGCCTGACGGCCGGAACCGGCCGCCCGCCCTGTCCGCCAAGGCGCCGACCTCTATGCAGGACAGTTTCCGCCGCGGGACTACAGAAAGCCCGGGCATTTGGTAGATAAGTATTTTAAATTCAGCTGTTTGCGCTTGGCACCCTCCTCGCTATTCCTGGTGGCAACCCTCGAAAGATCGAGGGTCAGAAAGTCGAGAAAAGGGGATGAGCAGGCAAATGCAGATCGAGCTGGAAAACGACGCCAACCATCGTGCCTTGCGCCGCTGCTACAGCTGCGGTTCCTACGCCCGGCCGTTTGACGAGGTCAACGGCGCCATCCGGTGCGAGCGGTGCGCCAAGAGAGCGCGCCGTGTCAAGAGCGACGAAGAGAGACCGCGCGACCCGTCGGAAGTCAACTTTTTGGTTTAGTCGCGGAAGCGAAGAGGCGAGCGGCGGGGAAGGACGATGACTCCCCGCCGTTCACCGGTTCGCCTCGCCTGGGCGCCGCGAACGACGACACCGACGACGCGCGAATTCGGGTCTCCCTGTGTGACGTAGACTCCGGGCGGTGAGGTCCGACCACAGCGCCCTCCTCCTCGACACCCATCACTATTCCGAATCGGTCTTTTCCTCGACTCTCGAGAGCCCGAGTCTTGCCCGGCAGATCGCTCCGGGCCAGTTCGTCATGCTCGACGTCCCCGGCCGTATCCGGCCCTACCTCCGCCGGGCGTACTCGGTGGCGGACGCGGACCCGGAGAGCGGACGAATCGAGCTCCTCGTCAAGACGATCGGGCCGGGCACCGCGGCGCTGGAGACGCTTCCGCGGAGCGCGTCCGTTCTTCTGCTCGGGCCTCTCGGAAACGGGTTCTCCATCGAGGGGCTGCCGCGCGGAAGCCGGGTCGCCCTGGTCGCCGGCGGGATCGGCGCCGCCCCTTTTCCGCTTCTGCTCCGCGCTCTGGCCGCGGCCGGCGTTACCTCCGATTTCTTCTTCGGCGGCCGCACGGCCGCCGACCTGGCGCTGCTCGAGCGTTTCCGGGCGAACGTCCCGGGGAAGGTCCTGACTGCGACCAACGACGGGTCATCGGGGGAGCGGGGATTCGTCACCGATCTCTTCGCGCGCCGCGCGGAAGAGGCCGGCTATTTGCGCCTCTACGCGTGCGGTCCGATGCCTATGTTCGGCGCGCTCGCCGCGGTGGTCGCCCGGTTGAATCTACCGGCCGAGTTTTCGACGGAAGCGGAGATGGGATGCGGATTCGGCGCATGCCTGGCGTGTGTCATCCCCGGCACGGAGACGGCCTTCCTCGTCTCGTGTCAGGAGGGGCCGGTGCTTCCTCCGAACCGGATCGACTGGAGCCGCTGCCGGTGACGGACCTGCCGGTGACGGACCTCCCGGTGACGGACCCGGATTTCCTCCGCGTCCGGGCGGGTCCCTTAGAGCTCGCCAATCCCGTCCTGACCGCGTCCGGCACGTTCGGATACGGCCTCGAGTTCACGGATTTCGTGGACCTCTCCCGGCTCGGGGGCATCTGCACGAAGGGGCTCTCCCTCCTCCCGCACGCGGGCAATGCGCCGCCTCGGATCTGCGAGACCCCGGCCGGGATGTTGAACGCAATCGGCCTGCAGAACGTGGGCGTCGAGGCGTTTCTCCGCGAAAAGCTTCCGCGGCTGAGGGAGCTCTCCGCCACGGTGATCGCGAACGTGTGGGGAGACCTCGAAGAGGACTACGTCACCGTCGTTCGGGCGCTCGAAGGGGCCGAGGGGCTCGCTGCCATCGAGCTCAACATCTCCTGCCCGAACGTCGAGAAGGGCGGCATGCTGTTCGGAAACTCGCCCACCGCGACGGGCTCTCTCGTCCGGCGGGTCCGGGCCGCGACGCGGCGCCCGCTGATCGTCAAGTTGTCACCCAACGCCCCCGATCTCGTGGAGTCCGCCCGCGCGGCTCGCGAGGCCGGAGCGGACGCGCTCTCGCTCGTCAACACGTTCGTCGGCATGTCGATCGATCCCGAGACCGCGCGTCCGCGTCTCTCCTACGGCACGGGAGGTCTCTCGGGCCCCGCTATCCGACCGCTCGCGGTCCGTATGGTCTATCAGGTCGCGCGCGCCCTACCCGGAACTCCGCTGATCGGGATCGGCGGAATCAGCGACCTCTCCGACGTCCTCGAGTTTCTGGCCGCCGGTGCGACCGCCGTGCAGATCGGCACCGCGAACTTCCGCGATCCGGGCGTTTCGGGACGGATCGTCTCCGAGCTGGCGGCGTACTGCGCCGCGCGGGCGGTCCGGGTCGAGGAGCTCGTCGGCCGGGCGCAGGGGCGCTCGCCCGCGGGACTCGAAGCGGGAGCCGAAGGATGACGCCGGCCGACGACCCCCGCGGGACCGGCGCCGCATCGCGTCTCTGCATCGCGCTCGACTTTGCCTCCCGGAAGGACGTGATGGCCGCGGCGCGCCGGTTCGCGCCCCGGGCCGGCTGGTTGAAGGTCGGGCTGGAGGCCTTCGTCTCGGAAGGGCCTTCTCTCGTGGCCGACGTCGCCGCGACCGGCGCGAAGGTTTTTCTGGACGTCAAGCTGCACGACATCCCGAACACCGTTGCCCGCGCCGTTGCCTCGGCGTCGGCGACCGGCGCGGCCATGGTGAACGTGCACGCGCTCGGCGGGCGCGAAATGCTTCTCGCCGCGCGGACCGCCGCGGGGCAGGATGCGAATCGGCCGCTTCTGATCGCCGTGACGCTCCTGACCTCGCTCGACTCGCGGGCGCTGGCAGACCTTCCCGTGGCCGGAACGCCGGAAGGCATCGCCCGGCGGCTCGCCGTTCTCGCCAGGGACTGCGGACTGGACGGGGTCGTCTGCTCGCCGGCGGATCTGCCAGGCATCCGCTCCGCGTGCGGGCCGTCGTTTCTGACGGTGGTTCCGGGCGTCCGGCCGGAAGGCGAGGACTCCGGCGATCAGAGGCGGACCGCGACTCCCCGAGCCGCGATCGCCGCGGGCGCCGACATCCTCGTCGTGGGCCGGCCCGTCACCGCCGCTCCCGATCCCGACGCCGCGCTCGATGCGCTTCTCATCGAAATAGAATCGGCCCGGATGCCGTCCCGATGAGCGACTGGAAGGTGCCACACGAGCCCTGGATCGTGGGTCACCGCGGCGCGCCCCGTCGGGCCCGAGAAAACACGCTCGACAGCCTCGACGCGGCGGAGAACCTCGGCGCCGACGCGGTCGAGTTCGACCTGAGGCAGACTCGGGACGGCGAAGCGGTCCTGTTTCACGACGAGGACATCGTCCTCGGGAACCAGAAGATCCCCGTGCGGACGTTCACGGCCCGCGAGATCGAAAAACTGCAGCTTCCCTCGGAGTTCGGGGCGTATCGGATTCCGAAGCTCGAGGATGTCTTTCACCGGTACGGCCCCGCGATGCGATACGTCGTCGAGGTCAAGACGTCCCCCCACACGCATCTCGCGCTCATGGCGCGGCGCGTCGCGCGCGTGGCGGCGGAGTTCGGCGTGCGCGCGCGGTGCCTCGTCGCCTCGTTCGATCCCGAGTTCCTGCGTAGGATGCGGGAAGCGGACGCTAGCATGGCGACGAGCTTCCTGATCGACCACGCGGTCGCACTGCCCGAGCCGGGCCGGCCGACGCCGCTCTTCCCCCCGGCGGACGCGCTCGGCCCCCGCTGCGACCTCGTGAGCGAGCCTCTGCTGGCCCAGGCGCAGGCCGCGGGACTCTCCGTGCACCCGTGGACGGCCGACGAGCCCGCGGAAATCCGCCGCCTGCTCGATTTCGGCCTTCCCTCGATCACGACCAACGTCCCCGACGTCGCCCTGGCCATCAGGGCGGAGGTGCGAGCGGGAAGCGTCTTTATCGCCGAGGAGCGTTAAGCGTTCAGCGATGAGCGTTGAGCGTGCATAAAGACGTCATCCGGGTCTGACTCTCAACTCTCAACTTCCCCTTCACCCTTGGATCGTCAGATGCGTCCCTCCGTACACCTCGAGGGCGGCGCCCGTGATGCCGGCCGCGTCGTCGGATGCCAGGAAGAGCACCGTTCGCGCCACGTCGCGCGGCCAGAGTTTCTGGGAGAGCGGCAGGGACCGGTCGACCTCGGCGGTCTCGTCGATCTTGTTGTCGACCGCCCCCGGGCAGACGGCGTTGACCGCGATGTTGTGAGCCCGGAACTCCCGCGCGAGGCTCTGAGTCAGACCGACGACTCCGAACTTGGCGGCGCTGTGCGCGGAAAGATTTGCGTCGCCGCGCAACCCGTGCACGGACGAGACGTTGACGATCTTGCCGCGCTTGCGCTCGACCATCCCGGGAAGGACCGCGCGCGAGAAGCTCGCCGTGGCGGTCAGATTGGTGGCGAGCACGGCGTCCCACTCGTCCGCCGTGAGCTTCAAAAACGGCCTCCAGAGGAAGATGCCCGCATTGTTGACGAGAACGTCGATCGGTCCGAGCGCGGACTCCGTCTCCGCGACACAGGTCTCCGCGGCGCCTCGCAACGTCACGTCCGCTGCGATCGCGAAGCATCGTGCGCCCGCGTCGCGAATCTGTCCGGCGGTCCGATCGAGCTCCGCCTTCGTGCGAGCGACGACCGAGACCGAGGCTCCCTCCTCGGCGAACCGGAGAGCGACGGACCGGCCGATTCCGCGGCCCCCGCCCGTCACCATGACCGTGCGGCCGGCGAACTTCATGCGAGAGAGCCCTCGCCCAGCTCGTCGAAGAGCTCCTGGGAGAAGAGCGAGAGCGAGTCCGCACCGGAAAAGACCGGTCCCGCGAGCAACGACACGGATCCTTCCCCGGAGGCCGGCTGGTCGATCCGCACGCGAAAGACGGTCAGGGGAAAGATCGTTCGGTCCGGATCGTGGTTCGACGTGCGGCCGCGTCCGGCGCGCAGGCGGATCGACGCGGCGAGATGACGCTGCATGTAGAGCAGGGTGGCCTGCCGCCGGCGAATGAGGTTGATGGAGGTCCGGCTTCCCGCGAGAACCGCCACGGCGAATGCGGTGGGCGACGTGGCCCGAACCTCGCCCGGGGTCAGGAGCGCCGCTCTCGGAAACCCTTCCGGGTCCGAGGTGAGCAGGGGTAAGACGAGCCGGCGCCGGCGGCGAAACGCCTCGCCTCCCAAGGTTCGTTCGAGCCCGGGCGGAAGGCGGGACAGCTCCATGGGGGGTAGTGTAAGAGGTTATTTCAGTTGTCAGTTATCAGTTGTCAGTATCAGTCCGGGGTGCGGGCGTAGAGGCGCCGCGCAGGACGGTTCGCGGGCAATAAGATGGCCTCATGAAGAAAACGTGTCTGGTTCTGCTCGCCGGCCTCGCGATGACGGCTCCTCTCCTTTCCCAGGACCGCGACGCAAAGGCCGATGCCGTCGGCCACGAGTTCATCGCGGCTCTCGGCGGTGAGAAGGCCTGGGAAAAGGCGCGCCAGTTCCGATTCGACTTCGTCGTCGAACGGGAAGGAAAGCCCATTGCCCGGTTCTCGCACGCGTGGGACCGCTATACCGGCGACTACCGCGTTTCCGGCACGGACAAGACCGGCGCTCCCTTCACCGTCTTTTTCAACGTGAACACGAAGGAGGGGCAGGCTTTCGTCAACGGCAAGCCCGCGGAGGGGGACGCCCGCGAGGCGCTCTTGAAGAGCGCGTACGGGCGCTTCATCAACGACAGCTACTGGCTTCTCGCTCCCTGGAAGATCTTCGATCCCGGCGTCCGGCTCGCCTACGATGGGGAAAAGCCCTGTCCCGAGGGCACCGGAGGCGGGGCCTGCGACGTCCTGAAGCTCTCCTTCGAAAACGTCGGCATGACGCCGAAGGACGTCTACTGGCTCTGGATCACGAAGGACGGCCGCCGGATGGTCGCCTGGCAGTACGTTTTGAACGGCGCGCAGGAAGAGCCCACGACCGCGCTCTGGAAAGACTGGAAGCCTTACGGCGGCATCTCTCTCGCGACGGAAAAACCGATGATGGGCAAGCCCGCGGTAATCCGTTTCGAGAACGTGTCGGTCTCCTCGACGCGCGACGACGCTCTCTTCCGGCCGGGCGCCGGCCAGTAGCGCCGACCCGTCCCGAAGGGCCGGCGGGGAAGCCGGGCCGGCCTCCCGCGCGTTGGGAGAGTCTCGGGACGCGCGTCCCCTTTGCCATGTTTGCGTATGATCCGGAGCGATGCGATCGACACTGTGATGGGCGCCCAGTCCACCGCCAACGGCCACCGCCTGGTTCTCTTCGACATCGACGGGACGCTGCTGTCCGCCGGGCGGGCGGCGCGCGAATCGGTGCTGGCCGCAATCGAGACGGTCTACGGCTGGACGGGCTGCGCGGACTCGCACGACTTTTCCGGGAAGACCGATCCTCAGATTATCCGGGAGCTGATTCTCGAGGCGATCGGGGATGATCGGTGCGAGGCGCTGCTCGAGCGGGCGCTCGACGTCTATCTGTCGGAGCTTTCCCGGAGGTTGACCCCCGGGGCGGTGGTTCTCAAGCCGGGTGTCGGAGAGCTGCTCGCCCGCCTCGCGGCGGAGTCCGGCGTCACGCTGGCGCTTTTGACCGGCAACCTCGAGCCGGGGGCGCGCATCAAGCTCGAGCCTCCCGGCTTCAATTCCTACTTTCCGTTCGGCGCGTTCGGGAGCGATTCGGCGGACCGTTACCAGTTGCCCTCCATCGCCGTCGAGCGCGCACGCGCGCGCACCGGGATCACGTTCTCCGGCAAATCGATCGTCATCGTGGGGGACTCGGTCCACGACGTCGGCTGCGGCAGAACGCTGGGAGTCCGCTCCGTGGCCGTCGCCACGGGACCGACCCGGCCGGAACGGCTCGCCGCGGAGAGACCCGACGCCCTGCTGGAAAGCTTCGCGGACGTCGACCGCGCCGCGGAGGCGATCCTCGCGTGAGACGCGCCGCGCTCGCCGCCGCTGCCGCGATCGCCTGCACCCTCTCGGGATGCGCGTCGTCGTCTTCGGCTCCCGCGTCCAAGGCGCCTCCGAGCGGGCCCCGCGCCCCGTACGACGCCCCGGCGGCCGCGGCGCACCAGGTGGACATCACCATCCGATCTCGGGCCGCGCGGGAGATCCTGGCGTCTCTTTCGAGGCCGAAGCTCGAAGCCTCCGATACGAAACTGCTCGAGGACCTGCCGGCGGTGCGCTTCGCGATCCGGGACTCCAATCGCGGGGTGGAGGTCTTCGAGCGCGACTTCGCGGCGGCATTCGACGAGAAGACGCGGACGTCCGTGTTTGACTTCCGCTCGATTCGAGAGTCGAGGGAGCGGTGGCAGGCGCTTCTCGACGCCGTCGAGCCTCGCGAGGCCGATCTGTCGCGCATGGCGTCGACGCGCGCCGCCGCTCTTCTCCCGGGCGACCGCCCGGTCTCCGCGCGGCTGGACGTCTTTCTGTCCTTCGGTGTCGCCGGCCTCGGAGACCACATCGTCCTGAAGGGCGACAATGGCCGCGAGGCCATGGTCCTCGATCTGGCGCGGGCGCTCGGCGACTCGGAGGGCGAGCCGCTCGAGAGCCGCATGTCCCGCATCGCCCGGGTCATCGCGGGCGAAGCGTTCCGGCAGGCCTGGGCGACCTATCGCGCGCAGAGCCCGGCCTGGCAGCACCCGGACCCGCAGCTCGGGCAGCTCGACGTCCTCCTGCGCGCCGTTGCCGAAGCTGGCCCCGTGGCCGTGTACACGGTCGATGAGAACTTCTTCCCGCTCTCGACGTGGCTGAAGGAGCCGATGAAGCGGGCGGTCGAGGACTTAAACCGCCGGGCGGACCGCCTCGCCGAGGCGGAGGGCAACCTCGAGCGCCGCATGGAGCTGACCGGGGAGATCCGGCGAGGAGATTTCGCGCGCCGGATCGCGGGCCAGGACGGGGCCTACCTGGTCGACGGGGTCATCCAGCACGCGGGGCTCGCCGGGCTCCGGCAGGCTCTGCAGGCCGGACCCCGGGCGCTGTTCGACGCCTACGACAAGGCCGCACGCGCCGACAAGACCCTGGTTCCTCTCTCGAAGACGATTCGAGACCGGCTCGCCGCCGCGCCCGTGAAGCCGGCGCCGCCGCGCTGACGTCCGGCGACACAGAAACCATGGCCTCCCCCGATCTGTCTCTTCGGATCGCCGGAGCGTCCGTCACGACCGGCGACTGGTTCGACGTCCGGTCTCCGCATTCCGGGTCCCTGCTGGCCCGAGTCGCGCGCGCGGGCGCCGCCGAGGTCGATCGCGCGATCGAGGCGGCGGACCGCTCCTTTCGGGAGACGCGCGCGCTCCCTTCCCATCGCCGCGCAGCCGTTCTCAAGAGCATCGAAGCCGAGCTCGCGACCCGGCGGAGCGAGTACGTCGAGACGATCATCGCAGAAGCGGGAAAGCCGCGGCGCTATGCGGAAGCCGAGGTCGATCGCGCCCTGATCACCGTTCGCCTCGCCTCCGAGGAAGCCACTCGGATCGGGGGCGAAGTGCTCCCGGTCGACATCGAGCCTCGCGGGGAGGGCGCGCTGTGCATCGTGCGCCGCTTTCCGGTGGGACCCGTGACCGCGATTACCCCCTTCAACTTTCCGTTGAATCTGGTTCTTCACAAGGTCGCGCCCGCGATCGCGGCGGGCAATCCGGTTCTGCTGAAACCCTCGCCGCGTACTCCGATGACGGCAGACCTGCTCGCCCGCGCAATCGAAGCGTCCGGATGGCCCAGCGGCGCGTTTTCGCTGATTCACGCCGAGCCGTCCGTCGCACGGCCTCTCTGGACGGATCCGCGGATCCGGTTCGTGAGCTTCACGGGCTCCGACGCAGTCGGCTGGAAGATCAAACAGGAGGCGTCGAGGCAGAAGGTGACGCTGGAGCTCGGCGGCAACGCGGCGGCCATCGTTTGCGCCGACGCGGACATCCCGGACGCGGTCGAGAAGCTGGCGGCCGCGTCTTTTGCGTACGCGGGCCAGGTTTGCATCAAGGCGCAGCGCATCTTCGTGGCCCGGGCCGTCGAGCGCGAGTTCGTCGAGGCCTTCGTCGCGGCGGCGCGGGCTATCGTTCCCATGGATCCGGCCGATCCGGCGGCCGTCCTGGGCCCGATGATCGACGAAGAGAGCGCACGCCGCGTCGAGAGCTGGGTGGAAGAAGCGCGAGCGAAAGGCGCCCGGGTCCTGCTCGCCCCGGAGCGGCACGGGGCCCGGCTTTCTCCGGGTGTGCTCTCGGGAGCGCCCGCCGGCAGTCTCGTCCGCGACCGCGAGATCTTCGGCCCGGTCGCGACCGTCGATGCGTTCGGGGATCTGGCCGAAGCGCTCGCCTCGGCGAACGAGACGGCGTACGGCCTCCAGGCGTCGATCTTCACCCGCGACATCGGAAGCGCTCTTTCGGCGTTCGAATCGCTCGAGGTCGGAGGAGTCATCGTGAACGAGGCTCCCACCCTGCGGATCGACAACTTTCCCTATGGAGGGATCAAGGCGTCGGGATTCGGCCGCGAGGGAGTCCGCTTCGCGATCGAAGACATGACCGAGCCGCGGACGCTGTACCTCAGGGGCTGATTCCCGGGCGTAAAATCCGGCCACCACCCATGGACGAGATTTCGGGGGCGACTCCCGGCGCTTCCGGCCGAGACCGGCAGGAGATGCTGAGGCTCCTCGCCGACCAGATGCCGGTCGTGATCTGGACGACTGACGCGGAACTCAACTTCGTGTCGTCGATGGGCGGCGGGCTGCCGCTCTTGGGGCTGACCCCGGACCGCCTCGCCGGGATGAGCCTCTTCGACTACTTTGGGACGACCGACGAAGAGTTCGCGCCGATCGCGGCGCATCGCCGCGCCCTGGCGGGTGAGTCGGTGTCTTACCAGCTCGCCTGGTCGAAGCAGGTGTATTCGGCTCAGGTGCAGCCGCTGCGCGGCCCGGGCGACCGCATCGAAGGCGTGGTCGGGGTCGCGCTGGACGTCACGGATCGCGACAGGGCGGAGAAGGAGCTCAAACGCCTGGTCGCCCTGCTCCGTTCGACTCTGGATTCGACGGAAGACGGCATCCTCGTCGTGGATGACGCCGGCAAGATCGTGACGTACAACCGCCGGTTCGTGGACATGTGGGGAATTCCGGAGGAGCTTCTCGAGGCGGGCGAGGACGACAAGGCGATCGCCTACGTTCTCGATCAACTGGTCGATCCGGGCCTGATGGTGATGCGCACCATGGACCACTACGTCCATCTCGACACGGAGACCTACGATCTCCTGAAGTTCAAGAACGGCCGCATCTTCGAGCGCTTTTCACCGGCACCCTCTTCTCCCGGGGCGGAGCGCGTGAGGGTCTGGAGCTTCCGCGACATCACGGACCGGATCCGCGCCGATGAAGAGCGGAGCCGTTCGCTTTCTTTGCTGGAGGCGACGCTCGAATCGACGGCGGACGGCCTCCTCGTCGTCGACACCGAGGGAAGAATCGTCAGCTACAACCGGAAGTTCGTCGAGATGTGGAGGATTCCGGAAAGCGTGGTGGCGTCGGGAGACGACGGGCGCGCGCTCGCCTTCGTCCTCGACCAGCTGAAGGCGCCGGACTCCTTTCTGAAGAAAGTCCGGGACCTCTACGAGCACCCCGACTCCCAGAGCTTCGACTGGCTGGAGTTTCACGACGGCCGCGTCTTCGAGCGCTACTCCCAGCCGCAGCGGGTGGGCGGCGCGACGATCGGCCGGGTCTGGAGCTTTCGCGACGTGAGCGATCGACTCCGCATGGAAGAGATCCTGCGGCGGCAGGCCAGGACCTTCGAGCACATGTTCGATGCGGTCATCGTGACCGACCTGTCGGGCAAGATCCTGGACTGCAATCCCGGGGCCGAGAAGATCTTCGGTTATTCGCGCGAGGCGATGCTCGGCAAGAATCCCGAGATGCTTCTTTCGCCGGCCGAGGAACGGGACAAGACGGCGAAAATGCTGGACGGAATGCGGCACACCGGCCGCTGGGAGGGGTCCGTCCGGTTCCGGCGCAAGGACGGCGCGCGGGGGACGTCGGAGACGGTCGTCGTCCCGCACTCCGACGAATACGGCCGGCTGACGGCCGCGATCTTCGTGCACCGCGACGTCACGGCGATCAAGGAGCTCGAGCGCCAGCTCCGGGAGCTGCAGGGGGGAGAGGACTCGGGGATGGGAAGAGGCTAGACGGTGGAGGTGACGGGCTTGCGCCGCGCCGCTGCTGCTTTTTTCTTCGCCGCCTGCCTGGTGTGCTGGGTGAATCGGACCTCGAGGACACATTCTCGGCGCCCCGAAAACAATGATGAAATTCACAAGCCGGAGGAGTGGCCGAGCGGTTTAAGGCGGTGGTCTTGAAAACCACTGTGCCGGAAACGGCACCGGGGGTTCGAATCCCTCCTCCTCCGCCAATAATTTCTTTTGGTCCAGGGTTTTGCGAAGGCGGCAACTAGATCATCGGAGCGTGATGCTCGTCCGCCCTAACCGATTTTGTCCGTGATCTGTCCGTGTTCGGCCCGTCCGATGAAGGCTGAGACGTTGGTTTCTGCGGTCGCCAGGTGAGCATCCGCGCGAATGAGTGCCGCCCGCTTGTCAGATTCGGAAGTGATGTTGTACCGATCAAACACCGCGCGGGTCCGGTGACCGGTTATCGACATCGCCACCGTCTCTGGAACTCCAGCACGGATCAAGTTCCGAACGGTGGTTCGCCGGAGATCGTGAAACAGCTTTCCGGGGGTTTGGGCGCCGTTACAGGCTGCCGCCCAGGCCTTCCGGAAGTCTCCGACTTGCTTGCCTCGAACATGGAAGACGAGAGGAGAAACCGAACTGATTCCTCCAGCTGGAATTCGCGCGCTTTCCACCGACGTTCGATCACGTCCCAGAGGCTTCCGTCCAAAGGAAGAACTCGTCCACGTCCGTTCTTCGAGGTGGATAACCGCATCTCCTTGGCGGCGCGATCGACGGCTTCCCATCGAAGCGGGAGGATCTCTCCCTTCCGCCAACCAGAAAAATAGGCAAACCGCGCGGCGTCCGCCAGCGGCTCCGGCAGAACTGCAACAAGCCTTTCAAATTCGTCTCTCTCAAAGAATCCTTGGCGTGCGTTGTCTTCCCGTAGCATCGGAAAATAGGGTACCCGGTGAATCCGCTCCTGCTTTCGGGCTAGGTGGAAAGCCTGCTTCAGGCTTGCGACCTCTCGGTTCACGGTCGCACGGGATTTTGCAGAGGCGAGGCCCTTCCGCTCTGTGCCTCAACCGGATCGGGGCTCCCCTACCAGCAGGCGGCGACCACGATGGCAATGAGGGGCATGACGCGTTGACCATACCGGGTCCTCCGGCTGGTTCGGAGCCCGCTAGGCGGAGATCGGCGGGGATATGCTTGAGACCGGCGTTTTCCAATGGATGAGGTAGCGATTGAAGCGGATCTCGGGGCGCTCTCGTGACCTGTAAACTGTTTTTGCCGGTGGAGACTTTGATTCGACGTGAGGTTTATCGCAAATGAGTAGCTTTGTAAGGGAGTTACCTCGCCGCGCGTTGCGCGCCGCCGGAATCGGATTTTTATGAATCAACGCGAGGCGAGCTGCATTATCTGTTCCCTTTGCTCGTCTCTGGAGGCGTATTGATCGTGGATGACTATGGCTACTGGGCCGGTCAACGAAAGGCCGTTGACGAGTATCTTGGGAGTCACGACCTCCCGATCTTTCTCAACCGCATGGATAATAGCGACCGCATAGGCGTGAAGAGGTGACCGCGCCCGTCGCGATCGCCGTCGTGCCGCGCGACCGATTCAGCATGTTCCCCCGCTGTCTCGAGTCACTCTATGCGTGCACGGATGTGCCGTTTCGCGTCATCGTGGTGGCCGGCGGCACGGATCCGACAACCGAAGAGTACCTTCGGCGACTTCCGATGCAGAGACACGACTTGAGCGTCGTGCTTGTGGACCGGCTCTTGACGCAGGCCGAGGCACGCAACATAGCGCTCCGGCAGGTTGACGAAAGATTTTGCGTCATCCTCGAGAACGATACGATTGTTCACGAAAACTGGCTCGCTCCCATGTTGGAGTGCATGCGAGACGAAGGGGCGGCGGTCGTCACGCCCTTGATTCTGTGGCATCGCGGTATCCACGCCGCCGGCTGCACGTTCGACGAACGAAACGAGGATGGCGCCGTCGTATTTCAGCACAGGATCATGTACACGGAAATTCACCGGCGGCAAGTCGACTATCCGGAGAACCACTGCCTTCTCATTGACCGGCAGGTCTTACCGGCCATCGACATCTTCGACGACGTGGAGCCGTTCGATGTCGATCTGGGGCTCATGCTGCGGAAGTATGGAATCAGCGCGTTTCTCGAACCGCGATCGGTGGTCACGTACTCAGCGCCTCCACCGTGGGAAGTCCGCGACATACCGCCTTTCAAGTTACGCTGGGATGCCGCGTCGTGGGAAGCCCGTAACCGGCTGTTCATGGAAAAATGGGGAGTCACATACGATCCGTCTGCAAAGCGCGCCTCCTATCGAAGGCAACAGCTGAGGCTGGGGCTTGCCCGCTGGTATCCGACCAGGTTTACGGTCGGGATGTCGAACGTTGGCGTGGCTGTCGAAAGATTTCTTCTGTCGTTGGTGACTTGGCGCGCCGGAGGCATTCGCAGCGCTGACGGTCCACGGCGTCGCGGTGGCTGGCGGCACCCGAGCGTCGGTGGGCGGAATTAGAGAAAGGAAGGTGGGCTGCAGGGCCGCCGCGCCGCGTCATAAGAATCTGGGCGCCGGGTGCCGCGGCAGCTCCCATCCCATGCTGCCAACGGAGACCGGACCACGGATTCTCGTCGTTGATAACCAGGTCAGCGACTTCCTGCAGTACCGAATGGTGTTTGCCCGCAGACTGCGGGAGGCGGGCTTCGACGTCCATGTTGCCGTCCCGCGGGAGCCCGGCCTGGAGGAGATCTCCCGCCAGGGCATGACCGGCCATGTCTTCTATCTACGGCGCAAGAGCGCTCGCCCGTTGGATGAGCTTCGCTGCTGGGTCTCCCTCTTCCGCCTTTACCGAAGAGTGCGACCGACTCTGGTGCATCACATCTGTCTGAAACCCACGCTCTATGGCGGCATCGCAGCGCGGATTGCCGGTGTGCCGGCGGCCGTCGATACCATCGCTGGACTGGGATATCTGTTCACGACACACACCAGGCAGGCGCGCGTTCTGAGGTCGATCGTCGCGGGTGGGCTTCGATTCTCGTTCAGGCATCAGAACCATCGCGTCATATTCCAGAATCCGGACGACCGCGACTGCCTGCTCGCAATAAGCGACATGACTGGCGATCGCGCGGTGCTCATCAAGGGGTCGGGCGTTGATCTGTCGTTGTTCACGCCGGTGCCGGAACCGGAGGGACCGCCCGTGGTCCTGATGGCTTGCCGTTTCCTATGGACGAAAGGCGTCGGCGAATTTGTAACCGCCGCCCGAAGACTACGCGCCAGCGGAATCCGAGCCCGTTTTGTGCTGGTCGGCGAGCCCGATCCCGGTCATCCATCCGCCATCCCGGAACGCTTGCTCCGTGATTGGCGTGACGCCTGCGATGTGGAATGGTTGGGCTGGCAAGATGACATGGCCAGTCTGATCGCGCAGTGCCACGTCGTCTGCCTGCCGTCGAGCTACGGCGAAGGTATCCCTCGCATTCTCCTCGAGGCGGCGGCCTCGGGCCGCCCCATCGTGGCCACGAATATTCCTGGATGCCGCGACGTCGTCCGGCATGGCCAGAACGGCCTGCTGTTCCCGGTGGGGGACGGCGACGCGCTGGCGGGGGCACTCGCCCGGCTGATCGAAGATGCGCCGCTCCGGGCGGAGATGGGCGCTCGCGGTCGTGAAATCGCGATCAAAGAATTCTCGCTGGATCAGGTCATCGATGCGACTCTCGCCGTCTATCGCTCCCTGCTCGTTTCAGTCCCGGCTTGGAAATCCCTCGCGACGACCACCTAGCTTATGCATCTCGTTTATGTGACTTCTGCGCTGCCCTTCAGCTTCGAAGAGACGTTTATCGTCCCCGAGATCCTGGAGCTCCAGAGGCGGGGGCATCGGGTGACGGTGATCCCCATCCGACCCCGCCGCGCGGTCATTCACGAGGATGCGCGGCGACTGACTGATTCCACGATCGCCAAACCCGTGCTGTCCCCGGCCATCCTCGGCCACGCCCTCGCAGAGATCGTGAGAGCCCCGACACTCGCACTTCGGTCTGCATGGCTGATGGCGACGAGTCGGAACATCCGTGTCCTTCTCAAGAATCTGGCCGTCTTTCCGAAGGGCTTGTGGCTGGCGCGAATCGCGAGACAGCAGGGCGTCGACCATATTCATGCCCACTTTGCGTCTACCAGCGGTACGGTCGCGCTGATCGCCGGTTTCATCTCGGGCATTCCCTGGAGCTTCACCGCCCATCGATGGGACATCTCGGAGAACAATCTCCTCGACAAGAAAGCACAGGCGGCCAAGTTCGCGCGCGCCATCGATGCGCGGGGAGGGCAAGAGTTGGCGACCTTCGCGGGAGCGCATCGCCACAAGGTGCGCGTCATTCACATGGGCGTCGCCCTTCCCCCTCCGAGCTCCCGGAAAGAAGGGAGGCCGCGAGGGCCTCTGCGAGTCCTGCTGGGAGCTCGCTTCGATGAGTTCAAGGGCCATCGCTACGCTGTGGAGGCCGTCGCTCGGCTCAAGGCAGCCGGCGTGCACGTGTCGCTGCAGTGTGCGGGGGACGGGCCCTTGAGGGCGGCAGTCGAGAAGTATGCCGGCGCGCTCGACCTCCTGGATCGCGTGCAGTTTTCCGGTTTCATCGATCATCAGGAGCTCCTCACGAAGCTCCAGGAGCATCGGTGGGACGTGGCACTTCTCCCCAGTGTCGAGACGAGTGAGAGCAGGGAAGGAATCCCGGTGTTCCTGATCGAGGCGATGGCAGCAGTGGTTCCGGTCATTGCCACCGATACGGGTGGGATTTCAGAGCTCCTGAACGGCGGCGCCGGAGTGCTCATCCCGCAACAGGATGCCAAGGCCATCGCGGAGGTTCTGGCCAGGCTCGCGGCGGATAGCGACCTTCGCCGCGAACTCGCCGACGCAGGGGTTCGACGGGTGCGCGATCAGTTCACGATCGAATCGACCGTATCCGCTCTCCTGGATGAAATCTCTGCGGCGTGAGAACGTCGATGTGGAGCGCCCGAAGCGGCAACGACCCGTCAACACACCATCCACGATTGAGAACCCCGATCGGGGGAACGGAAGATCAAGACCCGCCGAGAAGGGAATAACGTGTGCGGAATAGCGGCTCTGTTCAAGCGGAGAAATCTGGCACGACCGTTGTCGCTCGCTCGCACGATGTGCGATGCCGTTTCGCACCGGGGACCCGACGGGGCTGGCCTGATGGGCCTCGAGGGCGACGCCGTCATTCGCTCGTGCGTATCGACCGCGTGGCAGGTCGCTCTCGCTCATCGACGCCTTTCGATCATCGACCTGAGCCCGGCGTCGGCGCAGCCCATGGTCTACCGTGGCCGGTATTGGCTCACGTACAACGGCGAGATCTACAACGCTCCCGAGCTCCGCGCCGAGCTGGAGCGACTCGGTCACTCCTTTCGCACCAGGAGCGACTCCGAGGTCGTGCTCGCCGCTTTCGCCGAATGGGGGCTGCGGTGCTTCGAGCGCATGCGTGGGATGTGGGGTCTGGTGCTGCTGGACGCCCAGACCGGGACCGCGGTCCTCTGCCGAGACAGACTGGGAATCAAGCCGCTGTACGTCTGGCGGAGCGACGGGCTGCTCGCCGTGGTTTCTGAAATCAAACAACTGATCGACGTTCCTGGTTTTCACGCCCGGCGCTCGGAGCAGGCTGTGAAAGAATACTTGGCGACCGGGTACGAAGATCAAACGCGCAGTTTCTTCAGCGACGTGACCCCGGTTCCGCCGGGCACCTACCTTACGCTCTCGATCGGCGGAGAGGTACTCTCGTCGCCTCAACCCTATTGGTGGCCCGAGCGAGTCGAGACGTCTGTGTTCGAAGCCGAGGAGGCGAGCGCGGCCTTTGCCGTCAAGCTCGAGGAGTGCGTGCGCATCCACCTGCGCAGCGACGTTCCCGTGGGCTGCGCGCTGAGCGGAGGGTTGGATTCCAGCGCCATCGCCGTGCTCGTCCACAGGCAGGGAGACGTTGCGACCGATCTTCCCACCTTCACGTCCAGCTGTGTCGGAGACCCCGCGGTTGAGCGCGAGTACGCCGAAGCGGTGCTGGGGGACATTCGCGCGGCGCCTCACTTCGTCACCCCGTCCGCTCAGGGCTTTCTGGACGACCTGAACGACTTTGTCTGGCACCACGACGAGCCGGTCGGAAGCCTTTCGATGTACGCCGGCTACTGCGTCGCGCGTGCGAGTCACGCGGCAAAAGTGCCCGTGGTTCTGAGTGGACAGGGAGGAGACGAGATCCTCTCCGGCTATTGGCAGTCGTATTTCATGTACCTGCGGGAGCTCGGGCTGCGCGGTCGCGTCCTCACTCTGGGGGCGCACCTCGCAGGCGCGCTGCTGCCGGACGGGAATCCGTCCTTGCTCCGGCAAGTTCCTGTGATGGTGCGGCGGTACCTGGCCCGGCGGAGAGGGCTCGCGTCCTCGGGGGGACACTCAACCGGCGTCAGCGAAGTGCTTCAGCGCGCGCTGACGAGCCTCGGGCAGGCTCGAAGATTGGACGAGATTCGGATGATGTACCTTCCCAGACTGCTGAAGTGGGAGGACCGCAACTCGATGGCCTTTTCCATCGAAGGCCGCTACCCCTTCCTCGACCACGAGCTGATCGAGCTGTGTCTGTCATTCGCAACCGAGATCCTGTATCACCGCGGCTGGACCAAATGGCCACTCCGCCGCGGTCTCCAGGAGGCGCTCCCTGAGAAGGTGGCACGCCGCCGAAGTAAATTCGGCTTCTGGGTGCCGCAGGACCGCTGGCTGTGCGGTCCGCTTCGCCCCGCTTTGACCCGATGGCTGGAATCCGACCGCCCGGTTTGGGACCGGGTCGACCGCACAACCGTTCGGAGGCTCGCCACGGAGACCTGGCAGATGTCCGGGCGCCACGACGAGCCCGGCCAAGCGCTCGTTCGTTGCTTCATGCTGGATAAATGGATGGAGGTCTTCGATGTCACCTAGTGTCCTGAGTTAGAGATTCGATGACAAAAGCGAGCGACGCTTTCGAGGATTTCGTCAGCGGTTTTGGTCCAGACAAAGGGTTTGCAGTGGGTGTTAGTCAGGCGGATGTAGTGATGGATGGCGTTTTCGAGTTCTCTCATGCTGCGGTGGACGCCGCGCCACAGCTGGGGGCCGCGATGCGGCGATGGCGATGGCCACGTACGGCGCATTCCAGAGCACCCTGGAAGGCGCAGTCCACGCGTACATAACGCTGTCGGCGGCGACATGGCCACCGCCGCATCACCTACCGACCCTCTGTGCCAACATGAGTGAGACGGGTACCCCCTGGGAAATTAGTGAGCAGGGCGGGGAAGGAATTTGGGACGATGATGGAAGAAGTAGGGGTTTTCGGGTCTGCCACGGCAGTGGCGGAGCGGCTCCTCGGGACGCGAGGCTTTCGGGACTCCGGACCCGGAGGTGGTGGCGGTGGCCAAGCGGCGTAGCTTCACGCGCGAGTACAGATGCGGATCGTCGAGGAGGCGGAGGGGTTGGAGTTGACCCGGCAGCCTCAACTGATCGACGCAAGAGACCCGCAGAACACTTCGGATGGTTTCATCCAACCCAACGTCCGTCGAGGGCGGTTGTTGAGTTCCCGGGCGACGGCGGTGAGCTCGGCTCGAGTATAGAAAAATGCCTGTAAAACCGGCTTGAAACAGTTTTTGCTTGTTGTTGGGGACGCCCGTTCTAAGCCGTCAAGCGGGGTGTAGTCGGGTGGGCCGGGCCGGGTCATCGATGGCGACGGACGAACTCCCATCCGATGCCTCGAACACGAATCGAATGGTCTCTTCATCACCGCGTCAGGGAAGCCGTCGACGATAGAG
>JBBRDK010000018.1:0-47723 GCA_038203955.1 Thermoanaerobaculia bacterium
CCGAGCCCGAAGTTGGTGATACGGATTTCCCACTCGGGGATGACGCGGGCCATGAGGAGTTGTCAGTAATCAGTTGTCAGTTGTCGGTTATCCGTTGTCAGTTGCCCGCCGCATGAGGACCAGCAAACTGAGAACTGAAAACTGAAAACTGAAAACCGTTTCACACCGGCACCGGAACCTGCGCCAGCAGCTTGCGGATCGATTCCCGTTCCCGGCCTCCCGCGCCAAACCCGTCGGACGCGGCGGACAGGATGCGGTGGGCCAGGACGGGCTCGGCGACGGCGTGCACGTCGTCCGGCGTCGCGAAGTGGCGGCCTTCGAGAAGCGCGCGCGCCTGCGTCGCGCGAAAGAGCGCCTGGGCGCCGCGCGTGGAGACCGGGAGCCGCAGATCGGGAGCACGGCGAGAGGCGTCGACCAGCGCGTGAACGTAATCGAGCAGGCGGTCCGAGACAGTGATCCGCTCCGTCTGATCCTGCAGGCCGACGAGTTCCGCGGGACCGAGAACGGCGGGAATCGCCGCGAGCGCCTTCTCCGTGCCGCCCCGCCGCAGCAGCATTTTCTCCTCTTCCGCCGTCGGATACCCCAGGGACAGGCGGATGAAGAACCGGTCCATCTGCGATTCGGGCAGGGGGAACGTGCCGAGGTACTCGACCGGGTTCTGGGTCGCCACGACCATGAAGGGCTGCGGGAGAGGCCGGCGCTCCGAGTCGAGCGTCACGGCGGACTCGTTCATCGCCTCCAGAAGGGCCGACTGCGTCTTGGGGGTCGCCCGGTTGATCTCGTCGGCCAGCACGATGTTGGCGAAGATCGGTCCGGGATGAAACTCGAACCGCTCGGTGGCCGACTGGAACACGGAGACGCCCAGGACGTCGGCCGGGAGCGTGTCGCTCGTGAACTGAATGCGGCGGAATTCGAGGGAAAGACTCTTCCCGAGGGCGCGGGCGAGGGTCGTCTTGCCGACCCCCGGCACGTCCTCGATCAGGACGTGTCCGCGCGCCAGCAGCGCCGTCAGAACGAGGTCGACGGCCCGTTTGTCGCCTCGATAGACGAGCCGGACGTTGTCGCGGAGGCGGTCGAGGCCCGTCGTGACTTCGGTTTCCATGTTTTTGGGGGCTCTCAGGTTAACGCGTCTTCTCCCCCGCCTGTTCCCGCCGGAGGCCTTCGACCGCGGCCTTGAGCTCCCGTTCCCGGTCAAAAGGCATCACCAGCACGCCTTCCGGACCGACGACAATCGCGGAATTCGAGATTCCGGGCGCCAGGACGGGCTGGTCGGAGATGATCAGGTTGCCGTGGGCGTCGGAGGCGCCCTTCAGCTCCCGGACCGCCCTCCAGGTCCCGGCGTCGCTCCATCCCGCCCGGAGGGGCACCGCCCGCACCCGCACCGCCTTCTCCATCACGGCATAGTCGATCGAGATGTCCGGAAGGGCCTCGTACGCGGCCGAGGCCGCGGCGCGATCCCCCGAGACCCGCGCGGCCTCGTAACGTTCGACGGCCGCAACGAGATCGGCCGAAACCCGCCGCGCCTCCGCGAGGAAACGGGACGGGCGGAAGACGAAGATCCCGGCATTCCAGAGACAGCCGAGACGCATCAGCTCCTCGGCGCGGGCCGGATCCGGCTTCTCGACGAAACGGAAGACGGAGAGGGAGGCGGATTTCGCGTCCGGGCGGACGTCCAGGTACCCGAAATCGGTCTCCGGGCGCGTAGGCGGGACTCCGAGAACGACGACGGACGCCGTATCGGCGCCCTCCGCGGCCGCGGAGAGCGAGGCGCGAAATGCCGCGGCGTCCGCGACGGTCTGATCGGAAGGCACGGCCGCGGTTATGGGATCGCCGTCGCGCGCGAACGCGATCGCGGCGGCGAGGACCGCCGGCCCCGAGTTGCGCCGGCACGGCTCCGCGAGAATCCGCTCGACCGGGACAGACGGCAGCTCTTCGCGCACGCGCGCCGCGTGCCGCTCGGACGTGGCGACGTAGATCTCCCGGGTCAGAGGCTCGACCCTCGCGGCAGTGTCCGCCAGGAGGGACCGGCCGGAGAGGAGAGCCAGGAACTGCTTGGGGGTGGCGTCCGTCGAGAGAGGCCAGAGGCGCGTCCCGCCTCCCCCCGCCAGGAGCAGGACCCTCATCGTTTCCAGGAAATGCCCAGCATGTCCACCTCAGGAGAGAGGGTAATCGCAAACCGGGCCGAAACCTCGTCCCGCATCCTCTCCATGAGCGTCAGTACGTCGCGGGCAGTGGCGCCCCCGCGGTTCACGATGACGTTGGCGTGCCGTTCTGAGATCTCCGCGCCTCCGACGCGCGCGCCCTTCAGCCCGCACGCTTCGAGCAGGCGCCCGGCGTGGTCGTCGGGAGGGTTCTTGAAGACGCTGCCGGCGTTGGGCTCCGAGGGAAGCGCCCCCCGGCGTTTCGTCGCGACCTCCCGGGTTTTCGCCTCGATCGCCTCGCGCGGCGCGGCCGCCAGCCGGAGCCGCGCGGAGACGACGATCTCTCCGGTGTCGCAAAGCCGCGTCCAGCGATACCCGTGCGGTATCTCGGACGCGGCCGCCGTTCTCGCTTCGCCGGTCCGCTCCATGAGGCGCACGGATTCGAGAACGTCGAAGATCTCGCCGCCGTAGGCTCCGGCGTTGATGCGGACGGCGCCGCCCATCGAAGAGGGAATGCCCGAGATCGCCTCGATTCCCGAGAGTCCGGCCCGGGCCGCCGCCGCGCAGACTCCTCCGAGCGCCGCGCCTCCGCCCGCATCCAGGATCTCGCCGTCGATCGCGACACGGAGAAACTCGCCGTCGAGCCGCACGACGAACCCCGGGAAACCCTCGTCGGCCGCGAGGACGTTCGAGCCCATCCCAAGCAGAGCCAGGGGCACGCTCTCGAAGGCGGCGGTGCGAAGCACCTTCGCCAGGCCGGCCTCGTTGTGGACCCGGCAGAACCACCGCGCCGGCCCTCCGATCCGCCAGGTCGTGTGGCGGGCGAGCGGCTCGTTCTCCAGAACCGCGCCTTCTTCGTCGGAGAGCGCCGGGGTCACGCGGACAGCGCCTTCCCGACGAGGAGCGTGACGCCCGCGGCCAGGGCTCCGGCGAGGACGTCGTCGACCATGATTCCGAGGCCCTCCGGCAGATCCTGCAGGCGGTGGATCGCCCCCGGCTTCCAGACGTCGAAGAGCCGGAACACGAGAAACGAGACGAGCCACACGAGCGCGGCGCGCCCGGGCGACGCGTAGGCGAAGAGCGGGATCGGCGAACACGCGATCCACTGCCCCGAAACCTCGTCGAGCACGATGGCATGCGGGTCCTTGCTCCCCATCGCGCGGCTGGCGCGAGTCGTCACCGGCACACCGATCGCGCCGACGAGAAGCCCGGACGTCAAAAGTCCGACCGCCGCGGCCATGCTCGGCTCATGCGATCGATGCAGGACAGCGAGCGCCCCCGCGGCGAGGACGACAGCGAGAAGTGATCCGGCCGTCCCGGGCGCGATGGGGAGAAGCCCGACACCGAACCCCGTCGAGAGGAGAGTCGCGATCGGCCGCTCGCGAAACGCGCGAGAGAGAGAGGGCGTTGACTCTGCCATCGGCGGGGGAGAAGATGGCGTGGTCCTCATCGGCCTTTCGGAGCCCGAGTCTATAATTGCGCGCACCACGCGCACGATTTCTCACTTGCCTTCAAGCGGAATGACCAGAAAGGCAGAAAGGCAGAAAGGATTGAGGACATGTCGAGCGTGAAACCCACGGATGCCAGCATCAAATCCACCGAAAAATGGCGCGCGATCGAGACCGCGCTGACTCAGATCGAGCGGCAGTTCGGCAAGGGATCCATCATGCGGCTGGGCGACCAGCCGGAGACCGTGATGCAGGTGATCCCGACCGGCTCTCTGGCCGTGGACGCCGCTCTCGGCGTCGGCGGCGTTCCCCGAGGGCGCGTGATCGAGATCTTCGGCCCGGAATCCTCGGGCAAAACGACTCTCTCACTCCAGATCATCGCGCAGGCTCAGAAGACCGGCGGGCTCGCCGCGTTCATCGACGCCGAGCACGCGCTCGACGCCGAGTATTCGCGCAAGCTCGGGGTCGATACCGACAATCTGCTCGTCTCCCAGCCCGACAACGGCGAGCAGGCGCTCGAGATCGCCGAGATGCTCATCCGCTCCGGAGCGGTCGACGTCGTCGTAATCGACTCGGTCGCTGCGCTCGTTCCCAAGGCCGAGATCGAGGGCGAGATGGGCGAGGCGCAGATGGGCCTGCAGGCGCGGCTCATGTCGCAGGCGCTGCGGAAGCTGACCGCCATCGTCTCGAAGTCGAAGACGAGCCTCATTTTCATCAACCAGATCCGGGAAAAGATCGGCGTCATGTTCGGAAACCCGGAAACGACGACCGGCGGACGCGCCCTCAAGTTCTACTCCTCGATCCGGATCGACATCCGGCGGATCGCCTCGATCAAGGATGGCGAGACGGTCGTCGGATCCCGGACGAAGGTGAAGATCGTCAAGAACAAGGTGGCCTCGCCGTTCCGGCAGGCCGAGTTCGACATCAACTACGGCGAGGGAATCTCGCGCGAGGGCGAGCTCCTGGACATGGGCATCGAAGCGAAGATCGTCGAGAAGTCGGGCGCGTGGCTCTCCTACGGCGACCTGCGAATCGGCCAGGGCCGCGAGAACGCGAAGCAGTTCCTGCGGGAAAATCCGGAGCTCGCCAACGAGATCGAGACCAAGCTGCGGAAGCACCTCGGCCTCCTTCCTCCCGACCCGATCGACAAGACCCCCCCGCCCGCCTCCGACTCCGCGACCCGGGACAAGGACAAGGCGGCGGCCGCCGAGAAAGCCCGGCGTTAGAAACTCGGAGGCCATTCGAGGGGCGCGCCTCGGGAACCGGGAAGGATCGTTCTCCTTTCCCGGTTTCCCGTTGCCGATGGCCCGACTTTCAGGCGCCCGCATTATCGCGGGCGCTTTTCTTTCCGCGCTTCTTATCCCTGCCGGGCCGCTCTTCGCGGCTCCGCGTCTGCAGATCGCGGCCGAGCGCGCCGACGGCGCGTGCCCCGACCGTTCGCCGGTGCTGGGAATCGCGCGGCTGGCGCCTGGCCGAACGGTTCCGGCCGACGTGGCGAAGTGTCTTCTCGTCGTCAACGCGCACGACCTCGCCGAGGCGTCGCTCTGGGAGCTCGCCTCGCGGCTCGCCAGGTTTCCGAAGCTTTCCTACGTGCTGCTCGACCTTTCGTCCGCCGCGGGAGATCCGGCCCGGATTCCCTATGCCGTCAAGAAACTGTCGTCCGCGGTCCGGGGAGTCTCTCCGGACGCTTCGGTCGGGCTCGATCTCGGAACGCGGCCCGCGGGAGACGAGGACCTCTCGCCTTACGCGGACGCGCTCGTGCCCCGTCCTGAGGCGGTCGCGGCCGGCGTCGAGGCGCCGCTGCCGGGGCGGTGGATCGTCCGAAACGCCGAGACCACGCCCGCCTCGGACGCGCTCCGCGCCCTCGAGTCGTTCCCGCGCGAAAACCTCGCGACGGTCCGTCTCGTCGCCCTGACGGCCGCGGCGGGCCCGCGAATCGACGAGGCCGCCGTCGCGGCGCTCGAGCGCCTGCAGTCGTATTTCACCGAGGACGTCTCCCCCGACCCGACGAGGACCGCCGTGACTCTTCCCGACCAGACCTACGAAGCCCTGCGCTTCTTCGACGCGAAGAAGTTCACTCCAATCGTGTTCCTGCACCAGTCCCCGCGCGCGCAGGTGTCGGTGTCGGAAGCCGCTCTCGCCTCGGCGTCGGTCGAGAATCTCGGCTCCGGCGCCCGGCGCGACTTCGATCTGCGCGGAGCGAAGGTGCTGACGCTCGATCCGGCAAGCGGGGCTCTCGCGGTGGTTCTGCATCCGGCGGCGCGGCCCGGAGGAGAGGCGCGCACCGCGGTCGAAGTCGGCGCGACCCGCGGGCTCACGGCGGAAGAGATCGTGGCCCGCGAGCGCGCGTGGGAGGCGGGCCAGCGCGAGCGCATCGAATCCTACCTGGGCGACATGAACGCCTCGCTGCGGTTTCGCGTCGCGGACGTCAACGAGACGTTCGACCTGACGATCCGCGGCCCCTTCTACTACCGGCGAGGGGAGCCCGCGGACTGGCAGTGGAGCGAGTTCTATCTGAACGGGGTGAAGTGGAAGGGCAAGACGCTTCCGAAGCTCCCGATCCTGCAGCCCGAGAAAGTCACCACGCTCCCGCTCGACCTCCGACTCTCGGAGGACTATGCCTACGAGTTGAAGGGCGAGGGCACCGTCGAGGGCCGCCGCGCGTATCACGTCGCCTACACGCCGAAGAGCTCGGTCGCGGGCAAGGCGGTCTACCGCGGGAGCGTCTGGATCGACAAGGAGACCTTCGCCCTGCTCCGCCGCGACTCGATCCAGATGAACCTGAAGGGCGAGACCCTCTCGAACGTCCAGACCGAATACTACCGGCCGGTCCCCGGCCATCCCGATCTCCTGTTGCCCCTCGAGATCAAGGGAACGCAGGTCTTCTCGACGGCGGGCCGGACGACTGCGATCGAACGGGACGTCGTCCTGACGACTGTCGAGCTCAACTCGCCGGACTTCGTCGACCGGCGAGCGAAGGCCTACGCCTCCGAGTCTCAGATGATCCGCGACACCGAGGTCGGGATGCGCAACCTCATCCCCGATCCCGCCGTCCCGGGCGCGCGAATCGTCGAGATGAAAGTCTCGAAGAAGAGCACGTTCGCCATCCTCGGCGCTTTCTACGACAAGTCGCTCGACTACCCGATCCCTCTGATCGGGGTTCAGCACTTCAACTTCGACCTCTTCGGAAAGGGCAAGCAGCTGTCCGTTTTCTTCGCCGGAGCGCTGCTCACGACCAACTACTCCGACCCGTCTTTTCTGGGAAGCCGGTTCGATTTCGGTGCCGATCTCTTCGGCGCCGCCGTGGCGTTCGGAGACGTGTCCTACCGCAACGGATCCCAGGTCTCTTCCGAGAAGATCAAACACCTGCCCGCCGTCCTGCAGTTGAACCTGGGGCATCCGCTCGGCCCCTACCTCAAGGCGTCTCTCGGGGTGTTCGCGAAATACGACAACTATCAGCGAGACAAGGACACCGGCCCGGCATTCGTGACGCCGGTCGACACGATGACCAACGGCGCGGAGTTGAAGCTCGTCGCGAACCTCTCGGGCTTCAACGCCTCGGTCTCCGGAAACTACTTCCGCCGGCAGAAGTGGGAATTCTGGGGCGACCCCGCGACGTCCGAGTTTCAGCCGTCGCAGAAGGACTACTTCCGGTGGGACGCGTCTCTGTCGAAGGACCAGTACTTCTCGGGCTTTCGAAAGCTCCACGTGGCGGTTTCATACCTGGGCGGCACGGACCTCGATCGCTTCTCCAAGTATGAGTTCGGCGCTTTCTCCGGCCATCCGCTGCGGGGGTTTCAGAGCGGGAGCCTCCGCACGGAGCGCGCGTATCTCGCCAACCTCTCCTACGGAATCAACATCGAGGACATCATCCGGTTCGAAGGCTTCTACGACCAGGCGCTTCTGAACGACCGCGTTTCGGGATTCAGGAACACGTATTTCTCGGGCGCGGGACTGCTGGCATCCTTGAACGGCCCGTGGAAGAACTCGCTCTTCCGCGCCGAGATCGGGGTCCCCGTCGTGGCCCACGGCGTTTCGGGGTACGTGATCAATGTGCTTTTGTTGAAGCTGTTCTAGGACGGGAAACGGGAGCCGAGCGACCAACGGGAGCGAGACGGCCGCGGTACTCCGCGGTCAACTAGAACGGGAAACGGGAAACGGGAAACGGGAAACGGCGAAAACTAAATCGAGCCGCCGCGCTTTTGCACGTCGAAGACAAAAGTTTCTTTCTCCTGGCGCCGGCTGATCAGCGTGGCGCCCGTTTCACGGCAAAACGCCTCCACGTCGGCCAGGGCATCGGGATCCGTAGCGAGTAGTCGCGCCCGAGCGCCCGGCGGACACGGCTCCAGTGCGCAGGCGAGCCGCAGGATCGGAATTGGACAGTAAAGGCCACGGGCATCGACCTCGACGAACATTTCACGCTCGATCACCTTGCCGCATCCTCTCCCGGCCGAGCCGTCTCCCGCTTCCCCTGGCAGGGTCTCTGCTCTGCCGTTCGAACCCCGATCCGTGCTCCTCCCCGTCGTTTTCCGTTTTCAGTTTCCCGTTTCCGGTTCCCCGCCGTTCCATCGGCTATATTCCTCCCTCCATGCCGGAGCCCACCCAGTCGCCTTCCGCGGTCGCCCCGGTGCGGCGGGCGCTCCTCTCGGTGCACGACAAGACGGGGGTGGCGGAGCTCGCCCGGGAGCTCGCGAGCCGGGGTGTTCGCCTCGTGTCGACGGGCGGGACGGCCGCGCATCTGAAGGAGGGGGGACTCGACGTTTCCTTGGTCGAGGACGAGACCGGCTTTCCGGAAATCCTGGGAGGCCGGGTCAAGACGCTTCACCCGAAGATCTTCGGGGGCGTCCTCGCCGACGAGACGCGGGACGACCACGCCCGCGATCTCGTCGAAAGCGCGATCGAAGCCATCGACCTCGTCGTCGTGAATCTCTACCCGTTCGAGAAGACCGTCGCCGACGGGGGCAGCCGCGAGGAGTCGATCGAGATGATCGACGTCGGTGGCACCGCGCTGATCCGGGCCGCCGCCAAGAACCACGCGCGCGTCGCCGTCCTGGTGGACGCCGGCGACTACGGGCGGCTGGCGGACGAGATCCGCGCGACGGGCGGGACCACCCTCGCGACCCGGCGGCACCTCGCGGCGCGGGCCTTCGCCCGGACCGCGGCGTACGACGGCGCCATCGCGCGATACTTCGCCGGCGAAGGCGGCCCGGAGGACGCTTTCCCGGAGAACTTGGTGCTGTCCTTCGAGCGGCTCGGGTCGCTCCGGTACGGGGAGAACCCGCATCAGCGCGCGGCCGTTTACGGAAACCCGGACGCTCCGCCCGACGCGCTGATTCGGTTTCAGGTGCTGCAGGGGAAGGAGCTCTCCTTCAACAACCTGCTGGACCTCGACTCGGCGGTGACGCTGGCCCGCGACTTCGACGTGCCGGCGGCCGTCATCGTCAAGCACAACAATCCGTGCGGCGCGGCGATCGGCGACTCGCTCATCGAGGCGTTTGGGCGCGCGTTCGCCTGCGATCCGCTCGCCGCGTTCGGTGGCATCATCGCGATCCGCGGCGTGGTCGACGGAGCGATCGCCTCGCTCGTGCTGCAGCATTTCGTGGAGGTCGTCGCGGCCGACGACTTCACGAGCGAAGCGACGGATTTCTTCTCCAAGAAGCCGAACATCCGGCTGCTGAAGCTTCCCGTTTCGCGCCGGCCGGCGCCGGGGATCGACTGGAAACGGATCGACGGCGGGCTCCTGGTGCAGGACGCCGATACGGAGCCCGACCAGCCGCGCGCGTGGCGCACGGTCTCGCAGCGCAAACCGACGATGGTCGAGAGGGCGGCGTGCGAGCTGGCCTGGCGCGTGGCGCGCCGGGTGAAGTCGAACGCGATCGTTCTCGCCAACGCGCGTCAAACGATCGGAATCGGCGCGGGACAGATGAGCCGCGTGGACGCCTGCCGCCTCGCGGCGGCCAAGCCGGTCCTGCCGGTCGTCAACTGCGGCGCGGCCTCCGACGCATTCTTCCCTTTCCGCGACGGCGTCGATATCCTCGCCCAGGCTGGCGTCACCGCGATCGTCGCCCCGGGAGGTTCGATCCGCGATCAGGAGATCGTAGCCGCCGCGGACGAGCGCCAGATGGCCTACATGATCGCGCCGCGCCGTCACTTCCGCCATTGAACGGCTCTCGGGCCTCCCGTGTTCGAAATGGCGCGGGCGCGTTGCGCGTTCCGAGAGAGATGCGGCTTTCGCTGGCTCTCGCTCTGCTCATCGCTTCGCCTCTCCTCGCCCAGTCGGAGGCGGCCCCCGGCGGATTGCCTCCCGACGTCGCCTCGGCCTTCGGACGCGCGGCGTCGCTCTACACGGACGGCTCGGCGCACGCCGCTCCGTTCACGCAGATCTACACGCCGTCCGGGTTTACGACGGCGCGCCGGGAGTCCGGCACGCTCTGGATCCAGACACCCCAGCGTCTCCGTTTCGATTACGAAGCGCCGGAAAAGAAGACGTTCACCTATGACGCCGGAGAGGGCCGCCTTTTCACCCCCGAGGACAAGCAGCTGACGATTCAGCGCCTCGGCCCGGAGGAACGCGCCCGCCTGCCGATCGTTTTCCTCTCGGACCCGGCGGAGCTCGCGCGCGAGTACGCCGTCTCGGGAGAGTCCGCGGAGGGCGGCGCGACCCGCGTGTTGTTGAAGCCCCGCGCGCCTCGCCCGGAGCTCGCCTGGCTGCGCCTGACGCTGGCGAAAGACGGCGCCGTCGCGGAGCTTTCCTACGAGGACGGGTCCGGCAACCGCACGGAGTTTCGCTTCGACGGCTGGCGGCGGCAGAAAGCCCGGCCGGCGGCGGACTTCAAGATCGCCGGGCCGCCCGGCACGAGGATCCTGCAGAACTAAAAGCTCTCAGCTGTCAGCTGTCAGCTCCAGCGACTCCCCGAACGCTGAAATAGAATACCGGGCGTCGTGGCCACCGAGTTCTCGTTCGACGTCGTCTCCAAGGTGGACCTGCAGGAGGTCGTAAACGCCGTGCAGCAGGCTTCCAAGGAGATCGCGACGCGCTTCGATTTCCGGGGAAGCGCCTCGAAGGTCGAGTGGAACGAAAAGGAGCTCGAGCTCACCCTCGTCTCGGACGACGCCCACAAATTGAAATCGGTCGTCGACATCCTCGAGACGCGGCTCGTCAAGCGCGGGATCGCGGTCAAGTCGCTCGACTTCGGGAAGATCGAAGACGCCGCCGGCGGTACGGTGCGCCAGGTCGTGAAGATCCAGCAGGGCATCGTGTCGGAAAAGGCCAAGGAGATCGTCAAGGCGATCAAGGACCGCAAGATCAAGGTTCAGGCGGCGATCCAGGGCGATCAGGTCCGAATCTCGGGCCGCAACAAGGACGACCTGCAATCCGTTCAGACGCTATTGCGCGGCGGCGATTTCGGGGTGCCGCTCCAGTTCACGAACTACCGATGAGCGTCCGGCGCCTCGCGAACCCTCGATTCGCGCGCGCGTACGACCTGATTTCCGACAAGCTCGCTCTGGTCGAGAAAGAGCTGGCCCTCCATTTCCGGTCGTCGATCCCGACGATCGACGGGATCGGGTCGTATCTCGGCTCGGGCGGCGGCAAACGCCTGCGACCCGCGCTGCTCCTCCTCTCCTCGCGTCTGCTCGGATACGAGGAGGGAGAGAAGGACGTCCGCTACGCGGCGGTCGTCGAATTCATCCACACGGCGACCCTGGTCCACGACGACATCATCGACGAAGCCCGCCTGCGCCGCGGCCGCACCTCCGCAAACGCGCGGTGGGGCAACAACCTGACCGTGCTCTTCGGCGACTACCTGTATACGAAATCGATGGGAATCGCGCTCGACGAGGGCGACCTGACGATCCTCAAAGTTCTGTCCGACACGACGCTCTCCATGATCGAGGGCGAGATCATCGCGATCGAAAAGACGGGAGACATCCAGGTCACCCGCGACGAGGCGCTCGACATCATCCGCCGCAAGACGGCGGATCTTTTTTCGGCGGCGTGCCGGCTGCCCGCGCATTTCGCTCCGCGCGGCGATCTCTTCGCGGCGGAGCGCCTCGCGGAGTACGGCCGGTGCCTCGGAGTCGCCTTCCAGCTCATCGACGACCTGCTCGACTACACCGGCAGCGAGGAATCCATCGGAAAACCCGTTTTGAACGACCTGCGGGAAGGCAAGCTCACGATGCCGCTGCTGCTGGCCCTCCCTCGCGCGAGCGCGCGGGATCGGGAAGCGGTCGCGACGGTCGTGCGGGAGCGCGAATTCCGAACCATCGAGCCGGCCGAGATTCTCTCCATCGTCGAGCGGCACAAAGGCATCGCCGAGACGCGCGCGCTGGCGCGCGACTACGCCGGCGCCGCGCGGGTCGCGCTCGGGTCGTTCGCCGACTCCGACGCCAAGGACGGCCTGCTCCTCGCGACCGAGTCCGTCATCGACCGCGTCAGCTGAAGGAGCGCCCCGCCGGGCTTCTTCCGCGAGCAGGCCGCCTGCCGCGTCTCGTGACCCGAAGAAAAGAAGGTGGTCGGCGTTTTACGACGCCTGAGAGCGGCGGCTTGCACCCGCGACTCTGCGCTTCGGCGCTCCCCCGGACACGGGAGACTCATCCATACAAAAAAAGGAAATTCGTCCGCGTTTCCTAAATAAATGTTGCCGGCCGAGGGCAAGCTGCCTACAATCAGACAACATGTCACGAGCCCTCCCTTGGAGCAGTATCACCAGCAAAATCAAGACCTTAGCGCGGCCGGCCGGCCCCGGACCCACCGAAGAGGGACGGCTCTATTACCGTCGCGCCTGCCTCGCCGCAGCCGAGGAACGCTTCGACGTGGCCCTGATCTTCTGCTCGAAGGCGCTGGAGCTGGACCCGCGAGACCTCGCAACCCGCCTGCTGGTCGGCCGGATCTACGATCGAGGACTCGCCGACGTCAGCTCCGCCGTCGCCGCTTACAGGAAGGTCATCGCGCTGGCGTCCTACGATCCGCGTGACGCCTATTGCGCGGCGGCCCAGACTGCGCTGGATCTGCTGGTGCAGGCGCAGTCCGATTAAGAACTGGTCGAGCGTTCAGCGTTCAGCGTTGAGTGTTCCGAGCCCCGCGGAATCAACTCCCGATCGAACAAAGCCGACAGCCAATCCACGTCCGGTTCCTCTTCCGGACGCTTAACGCTCAACGCTCGACGCTCAACCTCCTCTGTACCCCGCCCACAGCCGTCCAGCCCCAGGGAAACAGCGGCGGCTTCCCCAGGACGGCCGCCCGTTGCGGGCCGGGCGGGTCGAGACGCTGTCCCGCCGGATCGATCGACCAGCCGTCGTCGGAAACGAGAGCGGGCGCGGGTCCCCCGACGTCGAGGGCGAACAGGATCCCTCCGATCCCGTCGGGGCTCTCCGCAAGAATGGCGAGGGCGTTCCTGCCGGTCTTCAGCAGAGGCGTGACGTCGACGGCGGAGGCGGCGTCTCCCGGGCGATGACCTCCCGCCGCCGCCGGCACCCCGTTGACCCGGAGAGTGAACCGCCGGTCGACGTAGAGACGCACGAGCGCCCGGCGCGGAACCGTCGAGAGCGTGAACTCGCGCAAGGCAGTGAAGCGCGCGGGCCGGCGTTCAGGGCTCGCCGAGAACCAGATCCAGCGCGCGCCGCCGAAGCCCGCCCCGCTCGCGCGGGCGCTCCGAAGAAGGGAGAGAATCCCCTGGGACATGAGAGCGACGAGGACGAAGCCCGCGAGAATCGCCGCCAGACGGCGCGGAAGCGATGCGCCCGGACCGGCGCGCGGGAAGCTCTGTTGACCCAAGGCGCGGCAGAGAATACACTCTTCTTCCCGACGTGATGACGATCGTCGGATTGATCCCCGCCCGCTTCGCCTCGGTTCGTTTTCCGGCCAAACCCCTCGCTCTCCTCGCGGGAAAACCCATGGTGGTGCACGTCCTTGACGCGGCGAGGTCGGCGCGGCGGCTCGACCGGGTCGCGGTGGCGACCGACGACGAACGAATCGCCGACGCCGTGCGTGGCGCGGGAGGAGAAGCGGTGATGACCTCTCCGGAGTGCGCCAGCGGGACGGACAGGCTGGCCGAGGCTGCGCGCGCGATCCCCGGCGACGTGTACGTCAACATCCAGGGGGACGAGCCGCTCATGTCGTCCGCGAACATCGACCGCGCCGTGGACGCTCTGCTCTCTTCCCCGGGCCGCGAGATCGCGTCGGTGTGGGTGGCGCTTCCTCCGGGAGAGAGCGCCGACCCGAACTCGGTGAAAGTCGCGGTGGCGGGCGACGGGCGCGCCCTCTATTTTTCGCGCGCGGCGATTCCCTTTCCGCGAGGCGGCGCCGCGGCCTATCGCAAGCACCTCGGCCTCTACGCTTACCGCGCGGAGACCCTTCACGCGATCGCTCTCCTGCCGCCTTCGGCCCTGGAGCGCATGGAGTCGCTCGAGCAGCTGCGATGGCTGGAGGCGGGCTACGCGATCTGGATGGGCGAGGCGGATTCGGATTCCATCGGAGTGGACACGCCGGAGGATCTCGCGAGGGCGGAGGACTGGATGAAAGCAAGACAGGAGGCTTCGGCATGAGCAAGTACGTCTTCGTGACCGGCGGCGTCGTTTCTTCCCTCGGGAAAGGCATCGCCGCCTCCTCGATCGGCGCTCTCCTCGAGGCCCGTGGATACTCGGTCGCCCTCGCGAAGTTCGACCCCTACATCAACGTGGATCCCGGGACCATGTCTCCCTTTCAGCACGGCGAGGTCTACGTCACCGACGACGGGGCGGAGACCGACCTCGACCTCGGCCACTACGAGCGGTTCACCACGATGACCTCCTCCCGGACGAACAACACGACCGCCGGGCGGATCTATCTCTCCGTGATCGAGCGGGAGCGGCGGGGCGACTATCTCGGAAAGACCGTGCAGGTGATTCCTCACATCACCGACGAGATCAAGGAAGCCATCCGGCACGTGGGAGTCAACGCCGACGTGATCCTGATCGAGATCGGCGGCACGGTCGGCGACATCGAGTCGCTTCCCTTCCTGGAAGCGATCCGTCAGATCCGCCAGGAGGCCGGCCGCGGAAACGCCATCAACGTGCACCTGACGCTCGTCCCCTACATCAAGGCCTCCGACGAATTGAAGACGAAGCCCACTCAGCACTCCGTCAAGGAGCTGCTCTCGATCGGGATACAGCCCGACGTTCTCCTCTGCCGCACCGATCGTTCCCTTCCCGACGAGGTCAAGAAGAAGATCGCCCTTTTCTGCAACGTGCCCGTCGAGGCCGTCATCAATGCGAAGGACGTTCCGTCGATCTACGAGGTGCCCCTGCAGTTCGCCGCGGAAGGGCTCGACGAGATACTGCTCGACCTGCTCCACCTGCCTCACTACGACCGTGACCTCTCGAAGTGGGAAACTCTGGTCAACCGGATCAAAAACTCCGCCGGAGAGGTCGACATCGCCGTGGTCGGGAAGTACGTCGAGTACGGAGACTCCTACAAGTCCCTGAATGAAGCCCTGGCGCACGGCGGAATCGCGAACAACGTGAAGGTCCGTCTGCACTACGTCGACGCGGAGACCCTCGAGAACGACACGTACCCCGACACGCTGGTCAGCGCGGACGCGATCCTCGTGCCGGGCGGCTTCGGCCGCCGCGGCGTCGAAGGAATGCTGAAGGCGATCCGCTACGCGCGCGAAAAGAAGGTGCCATTCTTCGGGATCTGCCTCGGGCTGCAGACCGCCGTGATCGAGTACGCGCGCAACGTCGCCGGGCTCGAGGGCGCGAACTCAACGGAGTTCGACGACGATCCGAAGCACAAGGTGATCTTCAAGCTGCGCGACTTGATCGGCGTCGAAGCGCTCGGCGGCACCATGCGGCTCGGAAAATACCCGTGCGAGCTGATGGCCGGGTCGTTCGCCGCGCGGGCCTATGGCGAGAGCCTGATCTCCGAGCGGCACCGCCATCGTTACGAGGTCAACCAGGAGTATCTCCCCGCGCTGCGGGACGCGGGCCTTTCGTTCACCGGGATGTCGCCCGACCGGAAGTTCGTCGAGATCATCGAGCTGCGCGACCACCACCCGTGGTTCCTGGGGTGCCAGTTCCATCCGGAGTTGAAGTCGAAGCCGTTCGCGTGCCATCCGCTCTTCAAGGACTTCATCCGGGCCGCCCGGGCCCATCGGGGCGCGCGCGAGGAAAGCCGGGCGGCGAGCGCGGAACGCAGCGCCTCCGTCGTGCCGAGCGCTTCGCACGTTCTCCGCGAAGAGGCCTCCTGACGCCGGGCGTTCGAAGAGTCGAGATCGCGCCGGGATACGCGATCGGCGGAGCGGACGGCGGCGCGGAGCCGCCGCTCTTCTTTGCGGGGCCGTGCGTCATCGAGTCGCGCGAGCACGCCGTCTCGATGGGTCGGAAACTGCGCGACATCGCCAGGGAGACCGGCGCCCGGATCGTCTACAAGTCCTCGTTCGACAAGGCCAACCGTTCGTCGAAGGACTCCTTCCGCGGGCCCGGGCTCGACGAAGGGCTCGACATCCTGGCCCTGGTCAAGGCGGAGACCGGACTTCCGCTGCTCTCCGACATCCATCTCCCCGAGCAGGCCGGCCCGGCGGCGCGCGTGCTCGACGTGCTCCAGATCCCCGCGTTCCTGAGCCGGCAGACGGACCTGATCGTCGCCGCCGCGCGGACGGGCAGGCCGATCAACGTGAAGAAGGGACAGTTCCTGGCGCCTGACGACATGGCGCTCGTGATCGAAAAGTGCCGGGACGCCGGGAATGAGAACGTGCTGCTCTGCGAGCGGGGCACCTCGTTCGGATACCACAACCTCGTCGTGGACATGCGGAGCTTTCCGATGATGCGCGCGCTCGGATTCCCCGTGGTGTACGACGTCACGCACTCCCTCCAGCTCCCCGGCGGCGGCAGGGAAACCGGCGGGCTGAAACAGTACGCCCCTGCCTTGGCGCGCGCGGCGGCGGCGACGGGCTTCGTCGACGGATACTTCCTGGAGGTCCACGACAACCCGGACGCGGCGCTGTCGGACCGCTCGACGCAGCTCGACGTCCGCGGGGTCGCCGACCTGATCCGCTCCGTCCTGGCGATTTCCGCGCTCGCACGCGGGTAGAACCGCGGCGCCGCGGCCTGGTCAAATCGTCAGGATTGGCCGGACGACAGGCTTCCGGGCGGCTCCTCGTCCGAGAACTCCTCGATCGGAAAACCCGCCGCGACCCACGCGTCGAAACCGCCCGCCAGGGGCCGCACGTTCTTGAATCCCCTTTCGATCAGCGCGCGGGCCACACGGGCCGCCGAGGCTTCGTTCGGTCAGGTGCAGTAGAGAACGATCTGCCGGTCTCCCGGCAGGGACGAGGCCTTCGTCTCGATCTCGCCGAACTCGAGCGTCCGCGCGCCCGGTATCCGCCGGGGATCGGCCATGCGGGCGCCCTGGGTGCGCACGTCCAGAACCACGGGGGCCCTATCCCCGGAGAGCAGCGGCTGGAGCTCTTCGACGGTAATGCGCGCCATCCGCAGCGCCCTGTAAAACCGGCGGCGCTGCCACCACTTGAGCAGAATGAAGAGGAAGAGCGCGGTGCCGATTAGAGCGAAGGCGCCCGTTCCGATCCCGGTCAGAAAGTCGAGCGCCCGGTCGACCGCGCGGTGAAAGACGCGCCCCAGAAGAACGGCTCCGCCCGCCCAGATCAGAGAGCCCCCTGCGTCGTAGAACAGAAAGGCGAGCGGCCGGCGGCCGATCGCGCCGGCGAGCGGCGGCGCGACCGTCGAGAAGCCCGGGATGAACTTTGCGACGAGCAGCGACGGCATCCCCCACCGGTCGAACGCGCTCGAAGTCTGGCGAACGCAGGAATCCGGAGAGAGCGAGATCCGGCAGAGGCTCTTCAGGATCCCGAGCCCCAGGCGGTGCCCGAGCGCGTACCAGATCGAATCCGCGATCAGGCAGGCGATGAGCGCGACCAGCAGGACGTGGGCCACCCGGATGTCGTGCTCGACCGTCAGGGCGCCGGCGACGATCAGGGTGGGCACCGCCGGGATCGGCAGGCCGATCTGTTCGAGCAGGACGTTCGCGAAGACGAGAGGCAGACCGTATTTGAGGACGGTCTCGACCAGGGGGTGCACGGGGGGATGGTACTGGAGCCGGGTGAAGAGGGTTGAGCGTTCAGCGTTCAGCGTTAGGAAGTTGAGAGTTAGGAGTTAAGAGTTGAGAGGGACGAAGCCGGTGGGTTAACGGGAATACTCGGCGGGGTCGATTCCCGACTCCCGATTCCCGATCTAGTTGACCGCGGAGTACCGCGGCCGTCTCGCTCCCGTTGGTCGCTCGGCTCCCGTTTCCCGTTTCCAGGGGCCCCGGGCCCGGCGGTACCCTCCCCCATGGCCGCACGCACAAACCTCCCTTCCCCGGCTAACCGCGGGCGCCTCGCCCCGTCTAACTGATCGGATGGAAGGGATCGATCGAGCGGCCGTCCTCCGAGCGAAGGCCGGCGACCGGGACGCCTTCCGCGAGATCGTCGAAGCGCACAGCCGGCATGTCTTCGGGCTGGCCTTCCGGATGACGGGAAACGAAGAGACGCGGAGGACGTGGTGCAGGAGACATTCTTGAAGGCTTATCGGGGGCTCGCGCGGTTCGAAGGCAGCTCCGAGGTGACCACGTGGCTGCATCGGATCGCCGCCAACTGCGCCGTCGACCTCCTGCGACGGCGCCAGGGGGCGGCCTTCTCGGCCGCCGGCGCCCCGGACGCCGAACTCGTCCCCGACGCCGGCTCCGGACCGGAGGCCGCGGCCTACGGATCCGAGATCACCGCCGGATGCAGGCTTCCCTGCGCCGTCTTTCCGCCATGGAGCGCGCCGCGTTCACCCTGCGTCACTTCGAGGGCCGGTCGATCGGCGAGATCGCCGGGGTGCTCGGTGTGCGCGCCGGCGCCGCCAAGAACTGCGTGTTCCGGGCGGTGGCCAAGTTGCGGGAAGACCTCGGCCCGCTTCGGAGCGCCGCCCGATGAACCACGCGACGGACGAGGACCTCCTGACCTTCCACTGGGACGCGGACCGCAAGACCGGAGCGCACGTGGCGGAGTGCGCGGCGTGCGCCGCAAGGCTGGCGGATCTCCGAACCGTCCTGCACGCCGCCGAGGTCACGCCCGTTCCGGCGCGGGGCCCGGGCTACGGCCGCGACGTGTGGGCGCGCCTTCAGCCGCGGCTCTCGGAGGGTCCGCCGCGGGCATGGCCAGCGATAGCCTCGTGGACGTTCGGTTTCCGGCCGCTCGCGGCGGGCGCCGCGATCGCGGCGCTCGTCCTCGTAGCGTTCCTCGCGGGCCGGCTCGCCGCTCCCCGCCCGCCGGGGGCGGAGGAGCTTGCCGCGCTGCGGCAGCGGGTTCTCTTCGCCGAGCTTTCCGGACACCTGGCGAGGTCCGAGGCCGTTCTCCTGGAGCTTTCGAACGCCCCCGACGGCGCGCTCGACGTGTCCGCCGAGCAGGCGCGTCTGACGGAGCTCCTGCCGGCCAACCGGCTCATCCGCCAAGCCGCCCGCCGCGCCGGCGAGCCGGCGATCACCGGAGTTTTAGACGAGCTGGAGCGGGTGCTGCTCGACGTCGAGCACGGACCCTCCCGGCTGACCGCGGCGCAGCGCGAGGCGCTCGCCCGACGCATCGAGGCCGATGGGATGCTGTTCCGGCTTCGCGTCCTCTCGTCGCGAATTCGCGCCGGCGAGCGGACGGCGCCCTCCCATCGGGACGCTCTCCCTGAAAGGAAACGCGCATGACAAGACGAGCTCTCGGCATCCTGGTCCTCGGCCTCTCCACGGGGATTGCCCCCGTCGCGGCCGCTCTCTCGTTCGAGGCGCTCCTCGTGCCCGAGGCGCGGGACTCCGACGACCGCGCCGCGCGCGAAGCCGAGGTTTACGACCGGGGGACGCGAGCCCTGGACGACGGGGAGTGGGAGGAGGCGGTCAAGTCCTTCCGGAAGGCCGCCGAGATGAAGGGAGCGCGGGCGGACGGCGCCACCTACTGGGTGGCCTATGCGCTCAACAAGCAGGGCCGGCCGGACGCCGCGCTCGAGATCCTGCGCGGCTTCGCTTCGAAATACCCGAAGAGCACCTGGCGCAAGGAGGCGCGCGCGCTGGAGCTCGAGATCCAGCCGGCCTCGGGCCGCACGGTGTTGCGCGAAGACGGCAACGACGAGGACCTGAAGCTGATGGCGATCAACAGCCTGATGAACACGGACCCGGAGCGCGCCCTCCCGCTGCTCGAAAAGGTGTTAAACGGGTCGGCCTCGCCGAAGCTCAAGGAACGGGCCCTTTTCGTCCTCGCCCAGAGCTCGTCGGCCCGGGGAAGGGAGATCCTCGCCTCCACCGCCCGCGGCAAGTCGGGACCGGACCTTCAGGAAAAGGCGATTCACTATCTCGGGGTCTTCGGAGGAAAAGGCAACGCGCAGCTGCTCTCGGAGATTTACGACTCCTCGACCTCGAACGACGTGAAGGAGAGAGTCCTCCACGCCTTCATGGTGTCGGGGAATCGGGAGCGGGTCCTCGCCGCCGCGCGCAACGAGAAGACCGCGGCACTGCGGTCGGCGGCGGTCCATCAGCTGGGCGTCATGGGCGCGCGCGCCGAGCTCTGGCAGATGTATCGGGCCGAATCCGCCGAGAGCGTGAAGGACTCGATTCTCCAGGCAATGTTCATCGCGGGAGACGTCGACCACGTTCTGGAGCTCGCGCGGACCGAGCCCTCTCCCACGCTCCGCCGCGCCGCGATCCACAGGCTCGGCTTGATGGACCACGGCCACGCCGGGCCCGCTCTCCTCTCGATTTACCAGGGAGAGAAGGACGCGGAGGTCCGAAAGGCCGTGCTTCAGGGACTCTTTCTCCAGAACAACGCGCACGCCTTGGTCGAGATCGCCCGCAACGAGAAGGACCCGCGGATGAGGGCCGAAGCGGTCTCGAAGCTCTCGATCATGCACAACAAGGAAGCGACCGATTACATGCTGGAGATCCTGAACCGCTGAAGGCGAACAGCCGATCGCGAAGGCGAAACGCACGACGCCTGACCCCTCAACGAAATTCGAAGGAGGAGAAAATGCTCCGAGGAACCGCATTCGCGCTGGTCGCTTTCGCCGCGGCCGTTTCCCCGGCCGCGGCGTCGAGCGGCCGGTGGTCGCATCAGGGCGAGAACATGAGCGTTTCGACGGCAGATGACGCGGTGCGCGCCTGCTCCGACATCACCGTGCGGTGGGACGGCCGAGATGCCGCTCGCGCCGAGGAGAGGTTCGTCGCGGAGGTGGGCCGCGATCCGCTGACGGTCCGCCTCCCGCGCAACGCAGGGGCCTGGTTCCGGAGCTCGGGGCGCGCCGACTGGGGCGTGCTCGCGTGCAAGGCCGCCGTTTCGGCGGATCTCCTCCAACAGATCGCCGTGGGATTGAGCCGCGGCGAGCTCGAGGTCAAAGGGCCGGCGGGCGACGGGTGGACCGTTTTCTTCCTCGTTGACGGGCCCGCCGCGGGAAATCTCCACGCGGAATCCGCGAACGGCCCGCTCCACTTCGAGGGCTTCTCTGGCCGGATCGCGGCCAGCGTGCAGAACGGGCCGCTCGGCTTCCGCGACTGCACGGCGGCGATCGAGGCCCGCGCGCAGAACGGGCCGATCTCCCTGAAGGGCACGACCGGGGAAGTGGACGCGCGCGCGGACAACGGTCCGATCTCGGTCTCCGGCGACTCGGGAAACCTGCGGCTGCGGACGTCGAACGGCCCGATCTCGGTCCGGCTGTCGGGCTCCTCGTGGCGGGACGGCCGCCTGGAAGGGCGCGCCGTGAACGGACCGGTGACGCTGCACATCCCGGACGGCTACCGCTCGGCGACCCTCGTCGAGACCTCGGGTCACTCGCCGGTGCGTTGCCGCGCGGCGGCCTGCGATGCGGCGCGAAAGTCCTGGGACGATGATTCGAGGCGCATCGAGTTCGGGTCCGGGACCCCGGTCGTGACCCTCTCGACCGTCAACGGCCCGGTCTCGATCGACTCCGGGACGGGGAGGGGCGAGTGACGCGCCGGGGCCCGCTGCTCGCCGCGCTGCTGCTCTTCGGGACCGCCGCTTTCGCCGCGTCCGCCGAGGGCCCGCCCGGCCTCTCCAACGCGCGCGTCGAGACGCGGGACGCGTCCTCGGGCCTCGAGAGGGCCTTTCGCGCCGCCGCCGCGTCTGCCTCCCCGGTGTGGATCGGATACGCGGTGCCTTCGCCGGAGGGACATCACCTCTGTTGCGGCGACTCCTGGGAAGGAAACGGCTGCTCGGGAACCTGCGCGCTCGAACCCGGCCGTTTCTCGCAGACGATCGAGCGTTCTTCGCGGGGAGAGCTGGCGTCCGGCGCCCGCATGCTGGTCTTCCATCGCGCGGAGAAGGGGCGGGCGTCGCGGCTGCGCCTCTTCTCCGATGCGTGCACGATCGAAGGCGGCGGCATGGCGGTCGTCTGGCTGACCGGGGTGCGGCCCTCGGAGAGCGTGGCGCTTCTCTCGGGGCTGGTCGCCGCCGGCCGGGAGCGCGACGACGAGGACTCGGGCGAAGGCCGGCCTTCCCGCGAGGCGCTGACCGCGATCGCTCTCCATGACGATCCGTCCGCGGACGCCGCGCTCGAGAAATTCGCCCTGCCCCCGTCCGCCGAGTCCATCCGCAAGAAAGCGATGTTCTGGCTCGGAAACTCGCGAGGCCGCCGCGGATACGAGCTCCTGAAGCGGCTCTCGACCGAGGAGCCCAGCGATTCGGTCCGGAAGAACCTCACGTTCGCGTTGTCCCAGAGCCCGGTTCCGGAAGCGGTCGCCACCTTGATCGAGATGGCGAAGCGCGACGAAAGTCCCGGGGTTCGGGGACAGGCGCTCTTCTGGCTGGCGCACAAGGC
Source organism: Thermoanaerobaculia bacterium (assembly GCA_038203955.1). GTDB lineage: Bacteria > Acidobacteriota > Thermoanaerobaculia > UBA5066 > Gp7-AA6 > JALYUA01. Next base: position 22,412 of record JBBRDK010000018.1, read on the forward strand.
TGGCCGCCGCGCTTCCGAAGCGATCACCGCCGCGATCCGGGACGATCCGGAGACCGAGGTCAAGAAGAAGGCCGTGTTCGCGCTGACACAGCTGCCGTCGGAAGAATCGACGACACAGCTGATCCACGTCGCCAGGACCAACCGGAATCCCCTGGTCCGGAAGCAGGCCCTCTTCTGGCTGGGTCAGTCGAAGGACCCGCGCGCGTTGGGTTATATCGAAGAGGTGTTGATGAAGTGAACGTCGAGCGTCGAGCGTTGAGCGTTGAGCGTTGAGCGCGGGAAACGCTCACGGGCTTCGCCGTTCGCCCTTCGCCTTTCCCCCAGCGCCTCGCGCTCAGCCCGGCGCTCTCCCGGCTAAGATACGGCCCGTGATCCTCGAAGCGGCGCGCCGGGTTCTCCAGATAGAGGCCGATACCGTCCGCGAACAGATCGGCAATCTGGGTCTGGCGTTCGTGTCCGCCGCCGAGGAGATCTCCGCGTCGGCCGGCCGCCTCTGCGTCACCGGTCTCGGAAAATCCGGTCTGATCGGCCAGAAGATCGCCGCGACGCTCGCGTCGACCGGCACGCCGGCCTATTTTCTTCACGCGGCGGAGGCGAGTCACGGAGACCTCGGGATGCTCGTGGCCGGCGATCTCGTACTCGCCCTCTCCTACTCCGGCGAGACGCCGGAGATCGTGCGGCTCCTCGAGTTCGCGCGGACCCGCAGCCTGAGGACGATCGCCATGACGGGCACTCCCGGGTCGTCGGTGGCCCGCGCGGCCGACATCGCGCTGGCGATCACCGTGTCGCGCGAGGCCTGCCCGTTGAACCTCGCTCCGACGGCTTCGACGACGGCGATGCTCGCGGTGGGCGATGCGCTCGCGATGGCGCTCTCCGAGATGCGGGGCTTCCGGGAGGAGGACTTCGCCGCGCTGCATCCCGGCGGCGACCTCGGCCGGCGGTTCCTGAAGATCAAGGACCTGATGCGGACCGGCGATCGCGTCCCCCGGGTGGGCGTCGAGACGCCGATGACGGAGGCGATTCACGAAATGTCCCGCAAGATGATGGGGATCACGGCCGTCGTGGATCGGGACGACCGGCTTCTGGGGGTCATCTCCGACGGCGACCTCCGCCGCCTGCTCGAGAAGGACGGCGCGCTGCTCTCACGGACGGCGGGAGCCTGCCTCCATCCCGGCCCGCGGACGGTCGCCGGGGAAGAGTTCGCCTCGACCGCGCTGGCGACGATGGAAGCGTCGCGCATCACCTCGCTGTTCGTGGTCGAAGACGGCCGCCTCGCCGGCGCCGTGCACCTTCACGATCTGCTGTCGGCGGGAGTCACGGCGTGAGCGCGCGTTCCAGCGGCCCGAAGCGGTCTCTTCCGATCCGCGCGCTCTTCTTCGACGTCGACGGCGTGCTCACGGACGGCCGGATCTATCTCTCGGACGACGGAAACGACTTCAAGGTGTTCGACACGAAGGATGGACACGGGATCAAGATGGCCATCGCGGCGGGCCTCCGCGTCGCGTGGATCTCGGGCCGCACGTCGCGGGCGACCGCCCGCCGGGCGCGGGAGCTCGGGGTGCGCGATTGCCGCCAGGGCGTTCCCCACGACGGGAAGCTCCGGGTCTACCGGGACCTCTGCCGCAAATTCGCGGTGACGGCGGGAGAGACCGCCGCCATGGGAGACGACGAGCCGGACATTCCGCTGCTCGACGCCGCGGCGTTTTCCGCGTGTCCCGCCGATGCCGTGCCTGCGGCCCGCCGCGCCGCGCGGGTGGTCCTGAAGAACCGGGGAGGCCGCGGCGCCGTGCGCGAGTTCATCGAGCTCGTGCTGGCGCGCAACCGGCGTCTCGGGACGGGCAGCTCAGAGCTGACAGCTGACAGCTAGGCCCCTTCCATCCCCCGCTTCTGGAAAATCCACGCCACGCCGACCCCGAGCAGGTAGAGCGCCATCATTGGCAGGGCGAACACGCACTGCGTGGCTATGTCGGGCGTGGGCGTGATGATGGCCGCGATGACGAAGATGATCAGGATGGCGTACTTGAACTTTTTCATGAGCCACCCGGGCGTCACGATCCCCATCCGGGCGAGAAAGAAGATGAAGATCGGGGTCTCGAAGCAGATGCCGAGGCCGAGGATGAGCTTGATGGCCGTCGACAGGTATTCGTTGATGGTGATCACGGCGTTGAAATTCTTCCCGACACCGACCAGAAAACCGACCACCATCGGGAACGCCTCGTAGTACGCGAAGGCGCAGCCCGACAGGAAGAACACGAGCCCGGCGAGAATGAACGGCCAGACGTACCGCCGCTCGCGGCGGTAGAGGGCGGGCGCGACGAAGAGCCAGATCTGCCACAGAAGCACCGGCGAAGCGAGGATCACCCCGGCGAAGAGGGCGACCCGGAAATACATCAGGAACGGCTCGGTCAGCGTCGTGTAGGAGAGGTTCTGGCCGGGAGGGAGGACACGCCGGAGCGGCCGCGCGAGAAAGTCGAAGATCTCCTGCGCCCAGCTCCAGCACAAGAGGAAGGCCACGAAGACCGCGATCAGCGAGACGATGAGGCGTTTTCGGAACTCTTCTAGGTGGTCGAAGAACCCCATCCGGGGGAGATCCTCGTCCCCCTCCTCCCGGCGGCCGCCCGAGGGCTCGTCGGTCACCCGCGCCGCGCCGGAGGAAAGGGAAGGGGCCGCCGCGATGGCTCGGCGGCCGCCGTCGGGCTCGAACTCAAGCGGGATGGATGGGAGACGGGTCGGCGACCGAAGGAGACGGGTCCGCGACGGCGACCGACGCCGGGTCCGCGGGCAGAGAGGGAACCGTCTCGGCCGCAGGCGGAGAGAGCAGGCTGTCCTGGATCGAGGAGACGTGGTCCTTGACCGCCGCGACCTCGGCCTTGCTCTGCTCGATCTCCGTCTCGATCGTCTTTTTCAGCTCATCCGACGCCCTCTTGAACTCGGCCAGTCCCTTCCCCAGAGACTTGCCGATCTCCGGGAGCTTCTTGGGCCCGAAGACGAGAAGGGCCACCACGAAGATCAGAACCAACTCGGGCATACCGATGGAGCCGAACATGTTTCCCCCTGCGCAGGCGATTCTAACCCCGCGCCCCACGCACCGCGGGAATCCCTGGGGATTTGTGAGTCCGCGTGTCAGAATGTTGATCTCCCGACGCTGGGGGGCAGGAGGTTCGAGTGAGCCAGCCACGGTCTCGATTACTGGTCTCGATCGCGCTCCTCGGGGCGGCCACTCTTCTCGGTGGGGCTCTCGGGGGCAAGCTGTTCGCCTCTCCCGAGCGCCAGGTTCCTCCTCTGGACGAGTACGCCGACATCCTTACGACCCTCGGGGAATGGTCTCCCGAGCCGGTCGCCCCCGAAAAGTTCGTGTATGCCTCCATCCACGGGATGCTCGCCCGGCTCGACCCGCACACCGCGTTTCTCGAGCCCGACGAGTACGCGGCGATGCGCGAGAAACAGCAGGGCTCCTTCTTCGGACTCGGGATCCAGATTCAGAAACGGATGGGCAAGATCACGGTGATCGCGCCGATGGAAGGAACGCCGGCCTACAAGATGGGCGTCCGCGCGGGCGACGTGATCACGCACATCGAGGATGAAGAGATCAAGGAGGACGCGTCCACCGACGACGTCGTCAAGAAGCTGCGCGGGCCCAAGGGGACTGCCGTCCACATCACGATCCGCCGCATGGGCCTCGACAAGCCCCTTCACATGACGATCACCCGGGCGGAGATCCCGACTCTGTCCGTGCCTTACGCGTTCATGTTGGACGGGGACACCGGCTACATTCTTCTTCGCGACTTCACGCACACGTCGAGCCGCGAACTGACCGCCGCGCTCGCGAAGCTCGAGAAGCTCGGCATGAAGCGGCTTGTGCTCGACCTGCGAGGAAACCCGGGGGGCGTGCTCGATCAGGCCGTCGACGTCTCCGACGTGTTCCTGCCTAAGGGCTCGAAGATCGTCTATACGCGCGGACGAACACCTTCTTCCGCCCAGGACTTCTACGCCCCGGGCGACGGGCCGCACTTCGACCGCCCGCTCGTGGTCCTCATCAATCGCGGTTCCGCCTCGGCCTCCGAAATCGTCGCGGGCGCGATCCAGGACCACGACCGGGGGCTGATCGTCGGACAGAGAAGCTGGGGCAAAGGGCTGGTGCAGAGCGTCTACACCCTCCCCTACGGCGCCGGGCTGGCGCTGACGACCGCGCGCTACTACACGCCCTCCGGACGCTGGATCCAGAGGGACTACAGCGACCTGCTCGCTTATGTGAACCCCGAAGACCCCGACGCCGCGGTCGCGAGTGGCGAGACGGCCGCCGAGGCTCCTCGGACGGCCGGCCAGACCTTCTACACCGAGGCGGGCCGCACCGTGTACGCCGCCGGGGGCATCACACCCGACGTCGCGATCAAGAGCGGCTTCTCCGAATCCAAGCTCCTTTCGCAGTTTCTCGCGCGCAACCTGTTCTTCAATTTTGCGATCGACTACCTCTCCCACCATCCCGAGATGAAACCGAATTTCGAGGTGACCCCGGAGCTGCGGCAGCAGTTATTCAAGTTCGCCGAGGCGAGCAAGTTCTCCAGCGTCGAAGAGCTGACCCGCCAGTGGGAGGCCGAGCCCAACCGCGGCATCGTGGACCTCGCCATGAAGGTCGAGATCGTCAACGCGAAGTTCGGGCTCGAAGCCGGCCGCAAGGCCCAGGCGGCGGGCGACACGCAGCTCCAGAAGGGACTCGCGATGTTCGACGAGGCCGCGCGGATCGCGGCGCTGCCGAAGAAGCCCGCTCCGGCCCGCGCGGCGCGGCAGGGGAGTTAGGAGAAGTAGTCAGTTCTCAGTTCTCAGTTCTGAGTTTCCGAGTCCGGGCGGCCCTCGTGGCCGCCCGTTTCGTTGTCGACATTCCGAACCCGCCGACGAGTGGCGGATCGGTGACTGAAAACTGACAACTGAAAACTGAAAACTCATTCAACTGGCCCGACTTCTGCACCGGCCTGCCCCATGGCCTTCCCGCAGGCGCTGCGCGCCCGAACCCGCACCTCGCGCGCGGCCGAGACGCCGTCACTGCCGCCGGGCGCCCGGCGTTGCCGGCGCAAGTTCCTCCGGTTCTTCCCGGGCGGGTTTCGCGACGAGACGTACCTCGACTGGGAGCGCAACTACAAGGCCGCCGCGCATACGCAATGGCTGGAGGCCCTCGGCCCGGACCGGTTTCGATCGCTGCTGAATGCCGGAAGGTTCGAGGAGGTCGCCGCCCACGCGGTGCGAATCGAGTCGAGGACGAACCTGCTCTTCTCCTTCGAAAAGATGGCACTGCGAGACGCGGTCAAGCCGGCCGCTGGCGCGCGTCTGTTCGCGGAGGGGCTCTACGAGTTCCTGCACGGGCGGCAGGGCTCCTCGCCGGAGGGCTTCGCCCGCTGGTGTGAAGTCGTAGGTTCCCTCCCGAGACGCCAGACCCGCGTGCTCACGTGGCCGGTGGTAACCGTCTTCGGGTTCCTGGCGCAGCCCGACCGCCACATCTTCCTGAAGCCCAACGTGACGCGGGTCGCCGCGCAGCGGTACGGCGTCGAATTCGCCTATCGCTCCAGGCCGAACTGGGAGACGTACGAGAGCTTTCTCGAATTCGCGGGCCGGGTCCGCCGGGACCTGAAGGACCTGCGGCCGCTCGACATGATCGACCTTCAGTCCTTTCTCTGGGTTCAGGGGTCCGATGAGTATGAATAGTTGACCGCGGAGTACCGCGGCCGTCTCGCTCCCGCTGGTCCCTCGGCTCCCGATTCCCGGCTCCCCGCTCCGCTCCCGTCCAACAAAAAGCCCCGCCTCGCGGCGGGGCTCACTAAGAAGGGGAGGGACTCGATCAATTCTTGATCACCGAATTGTTCAGGACGACGAACTTGCGGCGGCCGATCTCGCTGCGTCTCGCGCCGGCGAACCGGTTGTCGTAGGCGTAGATCACCAGATCGTGCTCGGTGTCGCTCATGTGAGTCGTGTCGAGCGGGAAGAAGAACCCGACGTCCGGCGTCGGAACGCGGATGTCGTTGTTCGGCACGTCGGGGCGGAAGAGCCCGTACGTCCCGGTCGGCACATCCAGGATCGCCAGCACCTGCCCGTCGACGTCGAGTTCGAGCCGGGAGATCCCACCGTCGAAGTCGTACGCCCACCCGGACACCAGGAACGTCTTGTCGATGAACTGAAACTCGTAGGGCATGTCGATGTATCCGAATGCGGGCCTGTCCGGATCGGTGTCCGAAAGGTCGCAGAGGACGTCGACGGACATCGCCGCGATCTGGATCACCGTCTCCTCGTCGTCCCCGATGCGAAGTGCGAGCGTGTGCTTTCCGGAACTGGTGAAGCCGGTGACCTGGGAACCGCCCACCGCCGCGGGGATGACCACTTCGAGAAGGCCCGTCGAGAGGTTCCGCTGAAGAGCGAACGCGAAGTTGAACCCCGCGTTATCGGCATTAACGTACCCCGAATAGGCGCGCGCGACGTCGGGACGGTTCACGCCGTAACAGTTCAAGAGCGCGGCGCCGAGCTGGACGCAGTCGCGGCGGCTGTTCGCGATCGGCTGGCCGTCTAAGAGCAGCTCGACGAAAGCGACCTGGCCCTTGTCCAGCCGCGATCCGGTGTCGAGAGCCCAGCCCTTGACGATGTTGCTGTAAAAAGACACCGGCAGCGCGGGCGTTCCGGTCGGTCCCGGCGGGAAGCACGGGGACGGGCAGACGTTCGGAGGGGGAACGACCGTGAACGCGGGCGTGCAGTTCAGCGACGCCTTGTCCAGGGGAAAGTCGATCCGGCCGAAGGCCGCCAGGTTGCTGCCGTTGTTGATGACCTGCACCGTGCGGGTGCCGATCACGCGGGCCGTCCCGCTCGAGTCAGTGACGCGCACGGAAAACACGTGCACGCCGTTGACGAGCTTGGTGGTGTCGACGTTGGCGACGAACCCGGAGAAAATCGCGAACGGGACGTCGGGAAACGCCGCCGACACGTCGGGGCGCGTCGTCCCGTAGGTCGCCGTCTGGCCGTTCGCGCTTCCGTTGCGGCCCCGGCCTCCCGCGTCGCCCAGGCGTCCGACCGCCCCGGCGACGATCTGTCCGTCGACCAGAAAGTCGATGTGGTCGACGCCCTGGTCGTCCAGAGCCCAACCGACGACCGGATAGGAGCCGTTCGCCCCCTCGACCGCGTTGTCCGTCGGCATGTCGATGTATCCGAAGGGAGCCTGGTTGACCGTGTTGTCGACGATCACCGAAACGGGGCCGAGCGTGAACACGTTGCCCGAGGACTCCCTGACGCGGACCGTGATCGAGTGCGGCCCGTTCGACAGCGACCTCGTGTAGAACGACGTCAAGAACCCCGGCTTGGGCGTCGCGCTGTTCGCGTAGTTCGGGAACGCGTTCAGGACGTCGATCCGGGGGAGGTTCAAGTCCGCCGTGTTCGTCGGGAGGGAATTGCCGTCGACGAAGAGGTCGATGCGGTCGACCCTGTTGAAGTCGAGCACCCATCCGGCGACCCGGACGACCCCGGACACTCGCTGCCCTGCCGTGGGCTCGTCGATGACCCCGATCGGCTGTGCGCCTGCCGCTACGCACACGAACAGACCGGCTACCGCCAGAAGCGCCAGATGCCTGGGCGCCGTCTTCATTTCGCAAACCTCCCGAAAAAGTAAGAAAAGAATGGTCAAATTTCGACTGAAAGTCAAGTGTTCGAAGATCTTCGCCTCATTTTTTTAGGCAAAAGCGGTTCTGAAATGCTAAAACCTGACGCGAGACCCATGCTCCAGCCCCTCTCTTCTCTGCCGTTTTTCGCACCGCCTCGACCGCCGGGAGTGACCCGGCCAGGAGGGTAAACCGTGCCCGCCTTCTGGAAATCGAGGACGGCGCACGTCGGGGTCTCGCTCCTGCTGGCCGGAATCCTCCTGGCGCTCTTCCTCAGGCAAGTCCGCTTCCGGGAGCTCGCCGCCGCCCTCTCGTCGGTCTCCGTCGGCTGGCTCGTCCTCTCGACGGCGATCGCGATCTCGACCTTCGCGCTCCGGGCGGTGCGCTGGACCTGGCTCCTGCGCCCCGTCGGCAAGGTGCCCTTTCTGCCCGCCTTTGCGGCGACCTCCGTCGGCTTCGCCGCCAACAACCTCCCCGGCAAGGTCGGAGAGGTTTTGAGGCCCGCCTTCCTCGCGCGATCCCGCCGCCTGCCCTTCTCTCCCCTGCTCGCCTCGATCGTGCTCGAGCGGGTCCTGGACGGCGTGTCCGTCGTCGTCTTCTTCGCCTTCGCGATGGTCGTCGGCCTTCCCCGCTCCGGAGGCCTCCGGCAGCTCGCGCTGCCGGCGGTGTTCATGGTCACGGCCGTCGGGGTCGTCGTTTTCGCGGTGTTTGCCCGCGCGAGAACGGAGGCGTTTCTGGAGCTCGTCTGGGCGCGTCTGCCCGAGAGGCTGCAGCCGCGGCTGCGCGCGTTTGCCGGCTCGTTCATCGACGGATTCGCGACGCTGCGGGACCCCGCCCTCTTCCTGCTCGTCTCGGCCGGATCTCTCGTGATGTGGTTCGTCATCAACGTGCAGGTGGCCGTGCTCTTCCGGGCGTTCCATCTTCCTCTCCCGTTCGCGGCCGCGTTCGTGGTGACGACGTTTGCGGTGCTCGGCCTCATGGTTCCGACTCCCGGCGGGCTCGGCTCGTATCACGTGGCGGTCCAGTTCGCGCTGACGTACTTCTATGGAGTGCCCGTCGCCACGGCCTCCGCGGTGGCGTTGCTCGCGCACGCGATCTCCTTCGTTCCGATTACCCTGATCGGCCTCGTCTTCCTCCTCGCCGCGCCCGCCCGGGACACGGGGCTTCCGGAGACCGATGGGCCGGGGCCGAACGGGAAGCGTGCGTCCCGCTGAGGATGGCCGGGAGCCGATCACGCGATACTCTTGGGAGACATGCGTTGCCCGTTCTGCGGAGGAGGAGACGACCGGGTCGTGGACTCCCGCGAAGGTCGCGATGGAGAGGTCATACGACGCCGGCGCGAGTGCGTTTCGTGCGGCCGCCGCTTCACCTCCTACGAGACCATCGAGGAGATCCCGTACATGGTCGTGAAGAACGACGGACGGCGCGAGAGCTTCGACCGGAAAAAGCTTCGCGGGGGCCTGGTCAAGGCGGTGGAAAAGAGGCCGGTGTCGCCGGCGAAGCTGGACGCGATCGTCGACGAGATCGAAACGCGCCTGCACGACTCGGAGGAGCGGGAGATCGCGACGAGCCAGATCGGATCCGTCGTCATGGAGAGGCTGCGGGAGCTCGACAAGGTCGCGTATGTCCGCTTCGCTTCGGTGTACCGCAAGTTCGAGGACGTGGATGAATTCCTCCACGAGCTGAAGGATCTGATCGGCCGCGCCGAAACGAAGACCTCCGGATAGGAGACAACCGCGTATGAGACGCTCCGGCAAGTTTTACGGACCCATGGTCGAGCTTTCGCGGCTTCAGAGCGAGCTGAACCGACTGTTCGCGACGTTCGTGGAGAGCAACCAGGGCAGCGCCGCGACGGCGACGTCCTGGGACCCGAACGTGGACGTGATGGACGACGGTCAGAAGCTGCGAATCTTGATCGAGGTTCCCGGCGTCGATGCAGAAGACGTGCGGGTCACCGTGCGGGGCCGGGTTCTCACGGTCCGCGGCACCAAGAAGGGCCGCACGCGGTCGCGCGAGGGAATCCGGTTCTTCTGCATGGAGCGCTACTTCGGAGGATTCGTGAAATCCGTCGCCCTTCCGCGCGCGGTCAACACACACCAGGCGAAAACGCAGCTGAAGGAAGGGCTTCTCGAGATCGTGCTCCCCCACGTCCCGGACCAGAGAGAGAAGGAAACCGAGATCCCCGTGCGCGCCGAAGAAGAACGGCGGGAATGAGGGGGTCTCTTTGCCGATTTTCAACTGCCGTAACCCCTGAGTCTCCGACTGAGTACAGAACGGAATTTCTGAACCATGCCTGAAACGGAAGAAAAAGAAGTCGCCGCCGAAAGGGAACACGAGCTTCCCATTCCCGACATCCTCCCCGTCCTCCCTCTGAAGGACGTGGTCGTGTTCCCGTTCATCATTCTCCCGCTGTCGGTCTCGCGGGAGAAGTCGATCACCGCGGTCGACGCGGCCCTGGCGGAGCAGCGGATCATCATGCTCGTCGCCCAGCGCGACGCGCAGAGTGAGACGCCGCGCCCGGAAGACCTCTTTCCGGTCGGGACGGTCGCCGCGATCATGCGCATGCTGAAACTCCCCGACGGCCGCATCCGGCTGCTCGTGCAGGGGCTCTCCCGGGCCCGCGTCGACTCGTTTCTCGCCGAAGAGCCCTACCTGAAGGCGAAGATCACGAAGCTCGAGGAGCCGCCGACGCCCAAGGTCCTCCCGCCCGAACAGGAAGCCCTTCTGCGCAGCGTCAAGCAGAACCTGGAGAAGTCCGTCTCCCTCGGAAAGAACATCTCGCCCGAGGTCATGGTGATCGCCGCGAATCTCGACGATCCCGCGAGGCTCGCGGACCTCGCGGCCTCGAACCTGGATTTGAAGCTCGAGGACGCGCAGAAGGTCCTCGAGTCCACCGACCCGATCGAAAGACTGCGGCTGGTCAACGACAGTTTGAGCAAAGAGATCACCGTGCTCACGATGCAGCAGGAGATCTCGTCCCAGGCGCGCGGCGAGATGGACAAGTCCCAGCGCGAGTATTACCTCCGCCAGCAGCTTCGCGCCATCCAGCAGGAGCTCGGGGAAGGCGAAGAGATGTCGGAAGACGTCGCCACCTTCCGCAAGCTGGTCGGCGAGAAGAAGATCCCGCCGGAGGCCGCGACCGAGATCGAGAAACAGATCAAGAGGCTGGAACGGAGCCATCCGGATTCCGCCGAGACCGCGATCATCCGCACGTATCTCGACTGGCTGACGGGGCTGCCGTGGGGAAACATGTCGGAGGACTCCGCCGACATCGACCGCGCCCGGGAGATCCTGGACGAGGACCACTACGACATCGAGAAGGTCAAGGAACGGATCATCGAGTACCTCGCGGTCCACGCTCTGAAGAAGTCGCTCAAGGGGCCGATCCTGTGCTTCGTCGGGCCGCCCGGCGTCGGGAAGACTTCGCTTGGGCGCTCGATTGCAAGGGCGCTCGACCGCAAGTTCGTGCGGCTGTCGCTCGGCGGCGTCCGCGACGAAGCCGAGATCCGCGGGCACCGGCGCACCTACGTCGGCGCGATGCCCGGCCGGATCGTCCAGGGGATCCACCAGGCGGGGACATCCAACCCGGTCTTCATGCTCGATGAGATCGACAAGATCGGAGCGGACTATCGCGGCGATCCCTCCTCCGCCCTGCTCGAGGTCCTCGACCCGGAGCAGAACTTCTCCTTCCGCGATCACTACCTGGGCGTTCCCTACGACCTCTCGAAGGTGCTCTTCATCGCGACGGCGAACATCCTGGATCCCATCCAGCCCGCGTTTCTCGACCGGATGGAAGTCATCCGCCTATCGGGCTACACGCTGGAAGAAAAGCGCGCCATCGCCCGCCGCCACCTGATCCCCAAGCAGCTCGAGGAAAACGGCATCAGCGAGGGAAACCTCGAGTTCACCGACTCGGGCGTCGAAAAGATCATCGAGGCCTACACGCGCGAGGCCGGCCTCCGGAACCTGGAGAGAGAGATCGGCGCCGTTTGCCGCAAGGTCGCCGTCGCCGTCGCCAAGGGGAAGAACCGCCGCTATCGCGTGACCTCCGCGTCGGTCGAGAAGATGCTGGGCCCCGTGAAGCACTTCGCGGACGAGCTCCTGAAAAAGGACGAGATCGGCGTCGCGACCGGGCTCGCGTGGACGTCCGTCGGCGGAGACATCCTGTTCATCGAGGCGCTCGCCGTCCGCGGGAAGGGCGGCCTGCGCCTGACCGGACAGCTCGGAGACGTGATGAAGGAGTCGGCCCAGGCCGCCATGTCCTACGCGCGCGCCCACGCCGCGGATCTCGGCATCGCGGACGACTTCTTCGAGACGCACGACGTTCACGTGCACGTGCCGGAAGGGTCGATCCCGAAGGACGGCCCCTCGGCCGGGATCACGATGGCGACCGCGATGATTTCCGCGTTCACCCAGAGGCTCGCGCACCGGGACGTCGCCATGACGGGCGAGATAACGCTGCGCGGCGAGGTGCTTCCGATCGGCGGGGTCAAGGAGAAGGTCCTGGCCGCCCGGCAGGCGAACATCAAGACGATCATCCTGCCGCGGCTGAACAAGCGCGACGTGATCCAGGTCAACCCGCGGATCCTCCAAGGGATGCAGTTCGAGTACGTGGACAACGTCGACGAGGTGCTCGCCATCGCGCTCTTCCCCCGGGAACCGCGCAACGCGGCCCCCGCGGCGGGAGCGCCGCGCGACATGCCGGTCGCGGCCCCCACCCGCCCGATCGCGCGCCCGAACCCGTGACGGGGCGCCGGAGCCGTCCGGCGGGCGGCCCCGGCACCCTTCATGAATAATGCGCCCGTCATGAGGGCGGAGGACCGGTTCGTCGAACGGCTGAGGGAGATGCTTCCCCCCGACGACGCCATCCTTCTGGGCCCCGGGGACGACGCGGCGGTCCTCCGGCGGGCCAGCGGTGACGGGATCGCCACGACCGACATGCTCGTCGAGGGCGTCGATTTCTTCCCGGGCGAAGACCCCGAACGTCTCGGGAGGCGAGCCGTCTCCGTGAACCTCTCGGATGCCGCCGCGATGGGCGCCCGGCCGCGCCTGTTTCTTCTCTCGATCGCCGTGCCCGCGGACCGGGACGAGGATTTCGCGCTCGCGGTGTGCCGCGGCGCGATCGCGCGCGGCCGGCAGCACGGCGCCGCGCTGGCGGGAGGCGACCTGTCCCGCGCGCCCTGTGTCTTCGTCTCCGTCACCCTGTGGGGCGACGTCGAAGGCGCGCCCCTGACCCGTTCGGGCGCGCTCCCCGGAGACCTGCTCTACCTGTCGGGGGCGACGGGCCGGGCCGCCGCGGGGCTGCGCCTGGCGCGGGAGGGCGTCTCGGAGACCGCGTTTCCCGGGGCGCGGGAGCTCCTCGACGCGTTTCACGATCCGGAGCCCAGGGTAACCCTCGGTCTGGCGCTGTCCCGGCAGGGTCTGGCGCATGCGGCGATCGACGTCTCCGACGGGCTCGGCACCGACGCGGCACGCATCGCCTCCGCCTCGGCCGTGCGGGTCGTGCTCGAGCGCGAACGGCTTCCGATCTCGGCCTCCGTGGAGGCCGCGGCGCGCCGCTTCGGCGTCGACCCGATGCCCTGGGCCCTCTCCGGCGGAGACGACTACGAGATCCTGTTCGCCGTTCCCGAGGAGGCCGTCGCCTCCGTGGAGGCGCTGTCCGGCCCCTTGCCCCTCACGCGCGTCGGGCGGGTCGAGCGGGGATCCGGCACCGTCCTGCGAAGCGCGTCCGGGGACGTGGACGTCTCCACCCTCGGATACGACCACTTCGAGACGCGGCCGTGAAACTGCCGACCACCCGCGCGTTTCGCCGCAGAAAGGTCCATCGCTGGAGATGGCGCCGCCGCTGGAAGGTTCTCGTCCTCGATCTCCTCGGCAGGGAGGAGTCGCCCGAGCGGGTCGCCGCCGCGATCGGCCTCGGCGTGGCGATCGGGTTTTCCCCGTTCGTCGGGCTTCACCTCGTCATGGCGCTGGCGCTCGCGGTCCTGTTCCGGCTGAACAAGCTCGACGCCGTGCTCGGAACGCTCACCGGGAACGTCCCCACGTGGGGCGTCGTCTTCCCGCTCGGGTTCAGCGTGGGGCGGGCGATCCTGGGTTACGACCGGCGGATCGTGCCGCGGTTGAACCTGGAGCCGCTCCTGCACAGCGACTTCACCTGGATTTTTCACCCCGTCCACACTCTGCACGTCGTGTTCGGCCACCGCGCCCTCTGGCCGCGGCTGCTGTCCTTCGTCGTCGGCACGACGATTCTCGCGCTGGCGCTCGGTTTGCTCGCCGCGCTGATCGCGCGGGCGATTCTGCGCGTCTACCATCGGCGGCATCCGAGGGTTGCGGTCCGGGCGGCCAGGCGCCGGCGCGCCGCGGAAGAAAGGGAGAGCGGGAGCCGCGGGCCGGATCGGGAAACGGAAATCGAAGGAGGAACGCGAAGTCGGGAGCGGTGAGGCTATGGACCGGGCGGCGCACCTTTCGCCTTTCGCCCTTCGTCCTTCGGCTTTTCCAGCCTGACCCGTTCGAAGCGCGCTCCGTATGCGCGATTGCCGCGCGCCGCCTCCTCCAGGGCCCGCAGATCCTCACGGTCTCTCGAGACGCGCCAGGCCTGCTCGAGAGCCAGGGCCTGCCCGAAGGAATGCCCGGCGGCGGCGTCGAGGCGGGCGAGGACGCGGAGCGCGGGCAGCGCATGGGGCTCGAGTCGGAGGGCCGCGCGGGCCTCCCGGCTCGCTTCGCCGGGGCGGCCCGCGCGAAGCAGCCAGTCGGCGCGGTCGGCGTGGACGGCCGCCGAGCGGGGCCCCAGCTCGAGGGCGCGCTTCCACGCGGCGGCGGCGCCGGGGTCGGGGCCGCGGGACAGCACGACGGCGAGCCGGTAGGCGAGCGGCAGGGAATCTCGATTGCTCGCGAGGCCGCGGCGGTAGGTCGCCGCCGCCTCCTCGAAGCGGCCGCCGGCCTCGAGGACGACGCCGAGGCCGAAGAAACCGTTTTCGTAGGTCGAGTTCGCCTCGAGCGCGCGGCGGTAGGATGTCTCCGCGTCGGGGAGAAGTTTGAGCTCCCTCTCCGCGCGTCCCTTTCCCGCCCAGGCGTCCCAGTAGTCGCGGTAGATCGAGACCGCTCTCGAGTAGTGCGCGAGCCCTTCCCGGGGGCGCCCCGTCTCGACCGCGACGTAGCCCTGGTTGTAGTGAGTCTTCGCGCTTTCGGGCGACGTGTTCACCGAGTTCGCAAAGATCGCCGAGTCGCTCCACCAGACGGGGTTGCGGAGCGCGGTGCGGGCGGCAAAGGCAACCGCGATCACGGCGGCGGCCGCCCGGGCCCCGGGCGCGAGGTCGGCCAGCGTCTCCGCGCCCCGGGCGCACACCGACGCCAGAGCCAGGCACAGGCCGGCCGACGGAAGGTAGGCGGTGCGCTCGCCGAAGATCGTACCGATCGGGTAGAGCAGGTTGGCCGCCGGCAGAAATGCGACGCCGAAGAACAGCACCCCGAGCGCGGCCCCTGACCCTCTCGACAGGCGACTCAGCGCGAGCGCGGCGAGAAGCACCAGAAGCGCCACCGCGGCGAGCCCCGTGACCGAGGTGGCGGGCGCGATCCGGATCGACCAGGCGGACTCGTCGGCGGAGAGATGGAGAGGAAAGAGAGTGCGACCGGCGTATCTCAAGAGGAGGAGACACGCGTTCACCATTCGCGGCGCGGCGGCGAGCGGGGCGAGAGGGTTCTCCACCTCGAAGATTCCCGTCCCCTGCGCGCGGAGGAGTCCGCCGAGGACCCACGACCGGAGGACGAAGGTCCCGGCGAGCACCGCGGCGGCCCCGGCGTACGCCGGCAGTCCCCGCCGCACGGCCGAGAGGAGCCCGGCTCCGAGCCCGCCGCGCTCCTGCCACGCGAGGAGGAGAAACAGAAGCGCGGGAGCGACCGCCGCGCTTTCCTTCGTGAGCACGCCGAGGGCGTAGAGCGCGAGCGCGGCGAGAAGGCGTCCGACCCGCCGGGGAGATCCGGCCGCCCCGAGAGCGACGTGGAGAAAAGCGAGCGAAAAAACCGCGCCCAGAGTCTCGCCCCGGCCCACGAGGCTCGTGACCGCCTCGACGTGGATGGGAGCGACGGCAAAAAAGAGGGAAGTGAGCCCCGCCGCGGCAGGCGAGACTCCGACCCGACGCAGCAGCGCGCCCAACAGAAGCGTCGCCGCGGCGTGCAGCAGAACGTTGACGAGATGAAACGCCTCCGGCACGCGCCCGTGCACCCACCACTGCGCCGCGTAGGAGAAGAGCAGCACGGGACGGTACGCCGTGCCGGACCCCCGAGGGCCGCCGAAATAGGGAGTCGAGAAGATCTCTCCCACCCGCGCCGGAGTCCGGATGCGCGGGTTGTCCCGGATGATCGCCTTGTCGTCGTAGGTAAACGTGCCCGTCATCCCGTTGGCGTAGGCGACCAGGCAGACGAGAACGAGCAGAAAGGCCCATGCCCTCCGGTCGCGGGGGGATGGGGGCGCGCTCATCGGCCGGGAGTGTACGCGTGGACGGAGCTGTCAGCTCTCAGCTTCGAACCTGGCCTTCGCCCTTCGCCCCTCGCCTCCCGCCCACCGCCCGGCCCGGCGCCCGGCACCTAGGGGGGCCTCCCGTCGCGCGGCCGCTCGGCCACCTTCAGCTCCCTTATCAGATAGAGCAACGCCTGGCGCGACAGCTTCAGCTCCCTCGCGGCGCGGCTCCGGTTTCCTCCGGCACGATCGAGCGCTTCCATGATCAGGTCGCGGCGATGGGCGTCGACGCGCGAACGGTAGCCGTGACGCGGATCTCCCGGACGGGCCGACTTCCGGACGGCCTCGGGAAGGTGCGTCAGCCCGATGCGGTTTCCCTCGGCGAGCGCCGCGGCCTGGCCGATGGCGCTCTGAAGCTCGCGCACGTTGCCGGGCCATCCGTGCGCGATGAGCGCGGCCGCGGCCTCGGGAGCGAGATCGAGGCCGGCGCGGCCGTATTCCCTGGCCGCCTGCGCCAGAAAATGGCGCGCGAGCAGGAGAACGTCGCGCCCGCGTTCGCGCAGCGGCGGCAGGCGAACGACCGCCACGTGCAGCCTGTAGTAGAGGTCCTCGCGGAAACGGCCAGTATCGACCTCCCGTGCCAGGTCCCGCGACGTCGCCGACACCACCCGCACGTCGATGCGCCGGGCCCTGTTCTCCCCCACGCGCCGGATCTCGCGGTCCTGGAGAGCGCGGAGCAGCTTTGCCTGCGAGGGCAGGGCGAGGTCGCCGATCTCGTCGAAGAAGATCGTCCCGCGCGTCGCCTCTTCGAGCAGGCCGGCGCGGTCGCGGTCCGCGCCCGTGAACGCGCCGCGAGCGTGACCGAAGAGCTCGCTTTCGAGCAGCGCGGTCGGAATCGCCGAGACGTTGACGGCGATGAAGGGCCCCGAGGCGCGCGGCGAGAGGGCGTGCACGGCGCGGGCAACCGCCTCCTTTCCCGAACCGGACTCCCCGAGGACGAGAACCGTCATTGCCCGCGGCGCGAAGCGCAGGAGGCGCTGATACGGCTCCTCCATGGCGGGATCGCCGGCCACCACGCCGAACCGTCGCCACCCGTCCGAGAATCCGCTCGGCGCGAAGGCGGGAACGGGCCGGAAGAGCAGAGTCTCGACGACGAGAGCCGCCGCGCGCGCGACGTCCGCCGCCGGCGCGGGCATCAACCGCAGTGTGTAGGACTCGTCCCCGGCCCGGAGCGCCTCGACACCGGATATCTCAACATCTCCGGCGGGAGCGCCGAGCGAGAGGACCTCTTCACCGCGGTCGTTGCGGACGGAGAGCCCGGACAGACCGAGCGGGAGGCGTCCGTCCGGAGTTTCGCCGGCGAGTCCGAGCGCGACCATTTCGCGAAGCCGGCGCAGGCCGCCGCCGCAAGGTTCCCCCCTCGTGAAGGCGCGGTCGGCCAGGGCGGCGCCGCCGCGCGCGCGCAGCAGCCGATCGGCGCCGTCGGCGAGAAGGCCGGGGACGCGCCCGGGGAGAAGCGCGCTCCACCTCGCGACAGCCTCGGCCCCTTCATATTCCCCGCGCGCGATCGCTTCCGCCGCGGCCTCGAGCCGCGCGGCGGCGGCCGTTCCTGTCTCCTCGAGATCGTCGATTTCCGCCAGACGCCGCGCGGCCCGGAGGTCGGTGTCGCAACGGTCGGGGGGATCGGCGGCGGCCAGAGACCACGCGCGGCGCGCGCCGTCGCTGTCCGACAGAAGGGCGCATCGGTCTCCCTCTTCCAGCCAGAGCTCCCCGATCTCGAGCCGGTCCTCGAGCCGCCCGGCGAGTTCGCGGGCGGCCGCGTTGTCGCGCCCGGCGTCCTCGAGGCGCCCGACCCGCAAAGCGAGGCGCGCTCGATGGTGGAGCCCGACGAGGAGCCAGGTGCGCTCGCCTTCTCTTCGCGCGCTTTCGAGAAGCGCCTCGATCGAGGACTCGGCCGCCGCCCAGTCGCACCGGACGATCGACGCCTCGATGAGATTGCCGCGAGCGATCCGCGCCAGGTCCTCTCGGCCCGCTCCCGCCGCCAGCGCCGCGGCCTGCTTGAGCAGCGCGGCGCAGCGGTCCGGCCGCTCCGCGTGGAAGAGCGTCGCCGCGAGATCGATCGAGAGCCGCGCCCGCTCGACGGGGTCGTCGCGCAGGATGGCCAGAGCTTCCTCGAGGCGCCGGATCGCGGAGTCGAACTCGCGGCGATCCGCGAGCCCGAGGGCCTCGGCGGCCAGGAGTCGCGCCGCGAGCCGCTCGTCGCAGGACTCGCGCGCGAGCGGCCAGGAACCAGCATACACGCCCGACTCCTCCTCGAAGCGCCCGGCGCGGGAGAACGCGGCGGCGCGCGCGAGCGCGACCTCCAGCCGGGCGGCCGCAGGCAGATCCGAAGAAAGTCTCTCGGCCTGATCGAGCCGCGCCAGAGCGCGGGCGGTGTCTCCCTCGCGGGAAGCGCTCGCCGCCTCGACGATCAGCGCGCGCACCGTCTCTCCGGCAGGCGCATCGGGATACGAATCGAGCCACAGCCGGGCGGCCGCGGCCGCTTCGGCTCCCCGGCCCCGCAGCGCCGCGATTTCGGCCAGCCGGAGGCGGGCCGCCCGGCGGTCCGCCTCCGAGGTCTCCGGCGCCGCGGCGACCGCGTAGAACCTCGACTGCGCGCTCCCGGCGCGTCCGCCGCAGAGCTCCCGCTCCCCTTCGAGAGCCTCGAGCCAGGGCGGAAGAGGAAGACGCGCCTGCGAAGCGGCGGACGCCAGCCGCGCGGACATCTCGAATCGAAGCGCCGCAGGCTCGGCGGGCGATCCCGGCCGCAGACGCCCGGCCTCCCTCAGAGCGTCACTCACGGCTCCCGCGCGCAGGAGCCGGTCGACGCGGCGCTCGGGCAGGCTCCCCGCGGCCCCGGCCCACGCGAGCAGCCACTTCGAACGGGTCGCGGAGTCGATGGGACAGCGGCGGCTCCCGGGCAAAATCCTTCCCGAGGCATCGCGCGAGAGAAGCCCTTTTCGAAGGAGAACGGCGCGCTTCCTCGCGGCGCCGCGGCCGGGAAAGAGAGCGGCGAGCTCCTCCGGCTCGGCCGGCTCCTCGAGCGACTCCAGCGCCTCGAGCAGATCCCTCGCCGCCGCCGGAAGGTCCGCGGGGCAAGCACCGCCGGGTAACACGCGTTCCGTCGTTCGGACCGGCGGCAGCGGCGCGAGACCCGTCGGATCGGACACGTAAGCCCCCCACCCCTCGTGCGCGACCATCGTGAGCGCGGCGGACACGGCGAGGTTCGCGTCGCCGCTCCCCGCCGCGATCTCCGCGAGCCTTTCGGAATATCGAACCGCCGCGCGCAGGGCTCCGCACGGCACGGCGACCTCGCGCCGCCACTCCTCGGGAGAAACCGGCGGGGGGAGGCGCTCGGGAACGCGAACGAGCTCGGGAGCGCTCGCGAGGCACAGCGCTCCGGCCGCGACCGCGGACTGCGAGACGGCGTCCCAGCTTTCCATGTTCACGCAGATCCAGGCGCGAGGGCCGTCACCGGCGATCGCCTCCTCTTCCTCGCGAAGCAGGCGAACCGCCGCCGCGACGTCAACTCCACTCTCAGCCTCCGGGCGACGAAGGAAGACCGCCGGCGCCCGAGAGCCCGGCGCCGTGAGAAAGACCCGCGGGGCTTTCCCGTCGAGAAGGGCTCGCGCTTTTTCCAGTCGAGCGCGGGAGTCGGATCCCCGCAGGAGAATGCCGGTCGCGCCGGCCGTGCGGAGCCGGACCGGAGCGAAGGCGGCGGAGGACAGCACCGGAAAGGCGCGGAAGGCGCACCCGACCCAGAATTCCGCGCGGCGCCACTCCGCGTCTCCCGCGGAGAGCGCCTCCCGCAGCGCGAGCGCCTGCGGGTCTCGGACTCGCCCCCGACGCGCGAACATCCGTCCGAGAAAGGCGGCGAGGGGGACGTGGGCGGGTCCAGCCGACGCCGGCCCGAAGCGCACGGCCGACGGTGTCCCCGCTATTCGAAGCCGCGCCGTTGCCTCGACGACCTCCCACGCGGCGTCGTCCAGGTCGCCGGCGGACGCGCCAAAACCCGCGGCCTCGAGAGTCGAGAAGAAAGCGGCGGCCTGAAGAAAGAGAGCCGCCCCGTGCGGGGCGGAGATCCGCCCGTCGGCGATCCTGCGCCGCGGCGGGGCCGTCCGCCACACGAGAAAATCGGCACCATCGCGGCCATAGTCGGAGGGAAGGGGAAGCGCCGCGTGCTCGAAGGAGAGGAAGGCGCGCCAGCGCTCGCCCGCGTCCGGGAGCGCGAACCGTTCGACCGCCATGCCCGCCGCCGCGGCGCCGGGGTGGAGCGAGCCCGCGGGGAACGGCGTGTTCATTGGGGTCAGACACCCCAGATTGTCGCGAGCGGCGGGAGCGTTCCGGGGCTTTTCCGAGAGAGACGAGCTTGCCTACCGCCGGCTGAGGGCGTCGAGGTCGCGGAAGAACCCCGGGTAGGACTTCGACACGCAATCCGGGTTCTCGATCAGGGCGCGGGCTCGAACCAGAGAGAGGAGCCCCGCAGCCATGGCGATGCGATGGTCTCCGGCGGTCGGCAGAATCCCGAAGCCGGCGCAGGAGTCGATTCCGCCGCCGTCGACGGTCAGCGCTTCGGCGTCGGCGGTGGCGGCAACTCCCCCGCGACGCAGAAGGGACGACAGCGCGTCCAGCCGGTCGCTCTCCTTCCAGCGTAGATGCGCGACGCCTTCGAGGCGGGACCGGCCGGGGGCAAACGCCGCCGCCGCTGCGACCGCCGGGACGGCGTCCGGGCAGCCGGTCATCCGCGCCGACACGGGACGAAGCGTTCCTCGATCGGCCCGCGCCGAGATCACGTCTCCCCCCGTCGAGACCTCGATTCCCATGGAGGCCAGGATCGGAATCGCCAGCGCGTCCGCGTCGGCGGAGGGCCACCGGAGCCCCGTCAGCCGGACCTCCCCGCCGCAGATCCCCGCTCCCGCCAGGAGAGGCACGGCGGAAGAAAAGTCGCCCGGCGTCTCGTACCGGGCCGGCGAGCGGTCTCCCCGCTCGACGCGCCACGGCCCCTCGCCTTCGACCCGGTGCCCGAAGGCGCGCAGCGACTCGACCGTCATCGCCACATAGGGCATTGAGGCGATCGCGCCCCTGGCCGAGACTTCGATCGAGCGTCCCGCGGTACCCGCGAGAAGCAGCGCCGACAGGAACTGGCTCGAGCGCGAGGCATCGACCGACACCGGGCCGCCATCGAGGATCCTTCCCCGGATCGCGAGGGGGAGGCAGCCGGCGGCGCCCTCCTCGACGATCTCCGCCCCCAGTGTCCGCAGCGCAGCAACGAGCTCTCCCATCGGCCGCTCCGAAAGCCGCGCCGACCCGGTCACCCGGAAACGCCCGGGCGTCGCCGCGGCGACCGCGATCAGGAACCTCGCCGCGGTCCCGGACTCTCCGGCGTCGAGCACCGTCAGGCTTCCGTCCGCGCCCCGGAAGGGGCCGGAAAGCGACAGCGCGTCCGGCTGCCGCACGACGCGCGCTCCCATCGCGGTCAGGCACGCAAGGAGCGCGCGCGTGTCCTCCGACTCGAGAGGACGCTCGATCCGGACGGGCGTCTCCGAGAGCGCCGCCAGCAGGAGGGCGCGGTTCGTCGCGCTTTTCGATGAGGGAACGCGGAGCGACCCGCGCAGCTCGCGGGCGGGCGGGAAGGCGAGGAAGCTCTTCACAGGGACCGCCGCGGCCCGGGGTCGAGCTTTCCCGCCGCCGTCACGCGGGAAGGGAGACGAGCGACGTGGAACCGTCCTCCGCGACCTCCATCCAGCGGTGCTCGTCGACGAACGCAGGAAGGATCTCGATTCTCCCGCGGCCGGCGTCCTCGACCCAGGATTTGTGGAAGTGCCCCAAGAGAACGGTGTCGACTCCCTCGGCGAACCGGCGCTCCGCGAACCCGCGGATCATCTCGACGGGAAGCCGCGTCTTGTGCTTGAAGTTGGAGCGGTACAGGCGCGCCTCGGTCTTCCAGACGAGACGGTTCCCGGCCGCCTTCGGAATTACGTGCAGCGCGGCGCGCGCGAGGGGATTCTTCGAGAGGGCGCGCCAGAACCGGTACGGCAGGTCCGCCTCGTTCAAGAGATCTCCGTGGGTCAGAAGGAACCGGCGCCCGCCCGCCTCGAACGTCTCTTCGTCGCAGACCTCCCGGAAGTGGTGCTCGACGTAAGACCGCCGTAGAAAGAAATCGCGATTCCCCTCGACGTACGTGACCGGAACGTTGCGGGCGGACAACCGGTCCACCGTGTCCAGGAAGCGGCGGATCGCGACGGTCTCGAATTTCGGATGCGCGATGAAGAAATGGAAAATGTCCCCGAGAAGAGAAATCGCCTTCGCACCGCGGTCTCCGGCCACGGTCAGGGCGTCTATGAAGGGGCCCTCGTCGCCGGGGCGCCTCCCCACGTGGCAATCGGCGAAAACCGCTCGCATTCCCGGAAGATAGCCCAGAAGGCGCGCAGGACGAGGCCGGGAGCGCTTTCGGGGAATTCACGCTTCCCCCGCCTGTTTCTGTTCCGTAGACTGACGTTTTCGGCCCCCGTCGCCACCTCCGGAGGGTTTTCATGCGCGCGCTTTCGACCGCTCTCGCCGGCCTCCTGTTCGTCGTCGCCCAGCGCGCGGCGGGCGTCGCGCAGATTTCGGCGGCGGACGCCCCCGGGGCGACCCCGCGGCTCCTCCAGCAGCTTTCAAGGACCTCGCAGCCGCTTCCCGTCATCGTCGCCCTCCGCGACGGGACTCCGACGGGACGCGAGCTCCTCCTCCGTCCGGATCCGGCCGGCGAGAAAGGCCGGCAGGTCCAGCGCATCGAAGCCCAGCAGACCCTGGCCGACCAGATGCCCCCCGAGCAGTTTGCGCCCCGGCACTTCTACGAGAGCTTCTCGCTGATCTCCGGGACCGCGTCGCGGGAAGGCATCCTCGCCCTCTCGCGCCGGCCCGACGTCGCGTGGGTTACCTTCGACGGCAAGAAGCGCGCGCTCCAGACGTCTCCCCAGGAGGCGCAGGTGCTGATTCGCAGCAACTCGGCCAACGCCCTCGGCTTTTCGGGAGCCGGCTCATCCATCGCCGTGATCGACACGGGGGTGGACTACACGGTCAGCCAGCTCGGCGGGGGCACCTTCCCGACTGCCAAGGTGATCGGCGGGACGGACTTCGCCGATGAAGACAGCGACCCTGCGGACTGTGAAGGGCACGGCACCTCCGTCGCGGCGATCGCCGCCGGCCCCACGGGCGTCGCGCCGGACGCGAAGATCGTCGCGGTCAAGGTCTTCTCGTCGAAGGGCTCGTGCGACGAGGCGGACGACTCCGACATCCTCGCGGGCATCAATTACGCGATCGCGAATCAGGCGCGGTTCGGCATCGTCGCCATCAATCTGAGCCTCGGCGCCGAGTACGAGGACACTCTCGCGCACGGGTTCTGTGATTCGGACAATCCCGACTACGCCCTGGCGTTCGACAACGCCAAGGCCGCCGGCATCGTCGTCGCCGTCGCCTCCGGAAACGGCGCGCGCTCCAATCAGATCGCCCAGCCCGCCTGCGTCTCGTCCGCGTTCGCCGTCGGCGCGGTGTACTCGAGCGCCTTCGCGCGGGTGCGCTGGTCCGACCCGGACGGCTGCACGGATTCCCCCGTCACGCCGGACCAGGTCGTCTGCTTCTCGGACTCGAACACCAACCTCTCCATCCTGGCGCCGGGCGCGTTCTGGAACGTGGCGACGAAGGGCGGCGGCACCGACTCGACCTTCGCGGGGACGTCGGCGTCGACCCCGGCCGTCGCGGGCGCCGTGGCGGTGCTCCATCAGGCGCGCCCGGACCTGTCTCCCGCGGGCATCATGAGTCTCCTGCGCGCGACGGGGAAGCCGGTCACCGACACGCGCAACGGGATCGTCACGCCGCGGCTGGACGTCCTCGCGGCCGTCCAGCAGGCGGCGGTGAAGGTCGCCACGTATGGGGGACCCGTCGTCTCGATCCCGGATGGCACCGGGTCTGCGACGGTGACCGTCACGACGTCGGGATTCACCGGCACCCTGGGGACCGTCCAGGCCTGGGTGGAAATCGATCATCCGGAGCCGGCGCAGCTTCGCGTCACGCTGACCGGACCGGACGGGACGACGGTCCTCCTTTCGGATCAGACGGGCACGAGCCAGCACCCGATCAACGCCTTCTACGGCAAGACGGACGCGGCGGCGCAGTCGCTCGACCGGTTCGGCGGCAAGCCGGGGAACGGCATCTGGACCCTCCGCGTGGAGGACCTCGTCACCGGGACCACCGGCCGCATTCGCAACTTCGCCGTGCAGCTGGTCAACGCCCTGGCCCCGTGCGCGCCCGGTCCGAACACGCTGTGTTTGAACGCGAGCCGCTTCCAGGTGAGCGTCGCCTGGCAGGTGCCTACGCAGGGGACGAGCGGGCAGGGCGCCGCGGTGCCGCTGACGTCCGACACGGGTTACTTCTGGTTTTTCACCGCGAACAACATCGAGCTCGTCCTGAAGGTGGTCGACGGGCGTCCTCTCAATGGAAAATTCTGGGTGTTTTACGGCGCGCTGACCGACGTCCAGTACACGATCACCGTGACCGACACGATGACGGGGAGCGCCAGGACCTATTTCAGTCCCCAGGGCTCGCCGGTCAGCCAGGCGGATACGAATGCGTTCTAGCTCTCAGCTCTCAGCTCTCAGCTCTCAGCTCTCAGCTCTCAGTCCCGGTTTCGTGACGTCGCCCGGCGTTTCGGTGCGGTCCCGTACGTCGGAGCGATTCCCAGGACCCAACAGGCTGCGGCTCCGATAAAATCCGCCGCAATGGCGGAAGGAACTCCCGTTTCGAAGCCCTCGGGCGTTCTGCGGCCGTGGCAGAGGCGTCTTTACCGGCTGCTTCTCATTCCCCTGGGTCTCATCGCCGCAAACGCGATCTACCTCTTCGCGTTCACGCGCGACACCTCGTTCTTCTACGCGATGCTCCTTCTCCACCTCGTGCTCGGCGTGCTGGTGGCGATCCCGTTCTTCGTTTTCGCCGTGACCCACGCGCGCCGGATGATCCGGATGTGGAACAAGCGGGCGAAGTACGCGGGCCTCTCGATCTTCGCGCTCGCCACGATCTGCGTGGCGTCCGGCGTCTTCATGACGTTCCAGGGAGCGACGCTCAACAACCGGGCGATCTGGCTCGCGCACGTCCTCTCCGTTCCCCTGGCCCTGGTGGCGTTCGTCCTCCACCGGCGCGCCGCGGTCCACAA